>DATNMZ010000391.1:0-2034 GCA_035602095.1 Thermoanaerobaculia bacterium | reverse complement strand
CCGCCCGGATGCCTCTTCTCGTCGAAACCGATCAGAAACGTCTGCCGCCGTCCGCTGAAGCCGCCGGACCGATACTCGGCGAAATGGAGGCGTCCCGGGCGCGGGCGATCGGGGGCGACGTGCAGCGCCAGGACGGCGTCGCTCAAGCGTTCGACCGCGCGTTCCCGGGGGACGGGTTCGCCCGGGAGAGATTCGAATTCTTCGAAGAGCGTCGAGAGCGCGGATTGCGACGTCGCATCGAGGTCGCCGGTGACCCGGGCGAATTCGGACACGAACTCCCGCGTGCCCCGCGAGAGAGATGCGAGGTCGACGGCGGACGCGGCCGGAGCGAGATCGAGCGCGCGCGCGACGAAGGCACGGGCGGCCCGGGTTGCCGCAATGCGCCGCTCGCGCCGGGTCGGACGCCCGGCGGCTTCGTCCTCCTCCTCGTCGCGCTGCGGCAAAGCTTCGATTTCCGCGACATGGCGATCGAGCGCGGAAAGATGGCGGTCCCGCCCCCAGCCCACGCGGGCCCGGCGCAGCTCTCTCGCGGCGGCCATCGGGCCGGTCGCCGGACCCCCTTCGCCTTTCGGAAACGTGAGCAGCCCGCTCGCGAGAGCTTCCCGGAGGGCGTCCGCCTCGAAGCCGCCGCCGATCCAGCGCAGAAACGCGAGGGCTGCCTGTCCCGGTCGCGTGAAGGCCGCCGCGATGCCGCCGGAAAACGTGCAGGGGATGCCGTGCTCCGCGGCGAGCTCGAACGCGAGGGCCGGGTATGTCGCCGGGTCGGTGTGCAGGACCTCGGCTTCGTCGAACGGCGTTCCGCTCTCGAGCAGAGTGCGAAACACCGCTCGGATCTCGTTCTCTTCTCCAATCGCCCGAAAGATGCGGGAGCGAGCCGCGTTGTCGGTCCAGGTTTCCGGCGGATCCGTCGGGACCGGAGTCAGGCGGCCCGCCGCCAGACGTTCCAGGAACCGGCGCTCGACCGTCGTCAAGTCGGAGCCCTCCGGGAGCAGGAAGAGCGCGCCCTTCCGGGGTGGTCTTGCGTCCACAGCTTCCGCGGCGCGGCGCAGCACCTCGGCTCGATCGATCCAGTGACCTTTCTCGAGCGCGGTCTCGTACCGGAGCAGGATCGTCCGCAGCTCCCGAGGCTTTCGAGGGTCGGCAAACGCCGCCTCCGGAAGAGCGCCGGGCGAGAGACCCGCGGCCTTGAGCTCGTCGAACGTCCCGGCAAGAGCGCGATGGAACCCCGGGCGGTCCCCGAGCGGGCCGAAGTAGGAGCCCGCGACGAGTGTTTCCCCGCAGGCCTGCTCGATCAGCGCTAAGGACTGCGCGCGAGAGAGGAGCCTCCTGCCTTCCCGCGAGATGGCCGGCCCGACCGTCGCGTGGGCGAGGTTTCGGACGGTCTCGACGCGCAGGTGCACCGGGCGGTGACCCGCGAGGGCCAGCCGCTCGATCGTCTGGTGCCCGATGGCGAGCGAAGGGACGACGAGGATTTTCTCCTCGAGCGGCAGCTCCGCGCAGATTCGCCCGAGCTCTTCGATCAGGCGCGATACGCCGCGAGCAGCGGAAGGAGGGGAAGGAGCCGAAGCAGAGGGAGCCGGGGCGGCCGAGGACTCGGGGGAGCCCGGGGGCGAGTCGGCTACCGCCGATCGAGAGAGAGCGTCGCCGACGCCGAACGGAAGGAAGGGTTGGACGGCCACCGGAGCGGCGATTCTACGCCGCCCCTGCCGGACAAATGGCGTCGGAGTCCCGTTACGAGTGCGCGACTCCCGGATCTTTCTTCGGCTCGCAGTGGTCGCCTCGAACCTCCCGGCGCTCCGGGCCCTCGAACTCCTCCATCTGATCCGCCATGGCGTCCTTTTCTTTTCCGGTCATGCCGGAGTCGAGAGCCGGCTCGCCCGAGCCCGTGCCGGGTGTCGGCCTCGTGTCGTTTTTCATGCAGGAGCCTCCCTGGCGCTCTGTTCCCGCAAGGAACGCGCCAGTGAGGGCTGTCGGCTCTCAGCTGTCAGCCGCCAGCCGCGACCTGCCACCTGTTATCTGCCTCCTACCACCTAT
>DATNMZ010000390.1:0-5042 GCA_035602095.1 Thermoanaerobaculia bacterium | reverse complement strand
GCGCCCGGCAACGCCGATCTTCTCAGGGGAACGGCGGTTGCCGAGGAGACCCTCGGACGCTGGGATGCAGCCGTGGAACACTTCCGAGAGGCAGAGCGCCTCGATCCGCGTTCGATCGATACCGTGCGGCGACTCGGCGACGCGCTCCTCCAGCTGAGGCGCGACGCCGAGGCACGCAAAGCTATCGATCGGGGGCTCGGCCTGGCGCCGACCCACCTCGCCCTGATCGAGCTGAAGGCCATGACCTTTCTGGTCCAGGGAGACCTTCCCGGAGCACGGGCCGTCCTCCGGGCCGCGCCCAAAGAGGTCGAGCAAACAGCGCTCGTGGCCTATGTAGCGAACTACTCAGATCTCGGATGGGTTCTCGACGAACAGCAGCGAGAGCTTCTCCTCCGTCTCACGCCGAGCGCGTTCGACGACGACCGCGCCACCTGGGCCTTCTGCCTGCTCGAAGCGTACGCCCTCAGGGGCGACTCGGTGAACGTGCGCGTATACGCGGAAGAGGCCAGGAAGGCCATCGAGGAGCAGCTTCGCGGAGCTCCCCAGGATGCTCAGCGTCACGTCGGACTCGGAGTCGCGCTCGCGTACCTGGGGCGAAAAGAGGAAGCCATTCGCGAGGGAGAGCGGGCCGTCGCGCTCACACCCGTGACGAAAGATGCGTCCTACGGGGCCGTGATCCAGCACTACCTCGCGATCATCTACATCCTCGTCGGCGAGCCGGAGAGGGCGCTCGACAAACTCACGCCGCTCCTCAAGATCCCCTACTACCTTTCGCCCGGTTGGCTTGCGATCGACCCCAACTTCGGCCCGCTACGCAAGAACCCCAGGTTCCAGAGACTCGTCGCCAACGCGAAGTGAGCCGGTTCCCGGTGGTGTCGCCCGGCGATTGCCTGGTGACTCAGGCTCGAGCGGCATCCGGGTGCCATTTTCGGAGCGCGCCACGGGCATATCCTGTCGGCGGATGGGCTTCGTGCCGCGCCGCAGCCTGTCGCTCCGAAGGCGCCGGAAGTTTTCTTGCGCCGAATACGGCGTGCGCGCGCAGGAGAGGAGTGCATCGATGACCAAGCCGACACCAACCACCAATCTCGTCTCATCTCGCCGAAGCGTCCTCATCGGGGGCGCCGCCATGGCGGCCGCCGCTGCCCTGCCGGCGGCGGCAGTCGCCGCCGGTGCCCAGGCTGCGGCTTCGACGTCCGCCAACCGTCCGAAAAGACATCCCACACCCTTCATCACGACCAAGGACGGCACGCAGATCTATTACAAGGACTGGGGCGCGGGACAGCCCGTCGTCTTCAGCCATGGCTGGCCGCTCTCCGCGGACGCCTTCGAGGACCAGATGTTCTTTCTGGCCTCCCGCGGATATCGATGCATCGCCCATGATCGTCGCGGCCACGGCCGCTCGAGCCAGCCGTGGAACGGCAACGACATGAACACGTACGCCGACGATCTCGCGGCGCTCGTCGAGACGCTCGATCTGAAGAAAGCGATCCACGTCGGCCACTCGACGGGTGGCGGTGAAGTCGCGCGTTATATCGGCCGCCACGGCACCAAGCTTGTGGCCAAGGCCGTGCTGATCGGCGCGGTTCCACCCCTGATGCTGAAGACGGCCGCCAATCCCGCCGGCTCGCCGATCGAGGCGTTCGACCAGATTCGCGCGGGCGTTCTCGCGGACCGCTCGCAATTCTTCAAGGATCTCAGCATGCCCTTCTACGGCTTCAACCGGCCGGGCGCCAAAGTCTCGCAGGGCCTGCGGGACTCGTTCTGGCTCCAGGGGATGATGGCCGGCTTTCCCGCCTCGTACTTTTGCATCAAGGCGTTTTCCGAGACGGACCTCACGGAAGACCTCAAGAAGTTCGACGTGCCCACGCTCATCCTGCACGGCGACGACGACCAGATCGTCCCGATCCAGGATTCGGCCTTTCTCTCGGCCAAGATCGTCACGGGCTCGACGCTCAAGGTCTACCCGGGCCTGCCGCACGGCATGTGCTCGACGCACAAGGATCAGATCAACGCCGACTTGCTGGCATTTCTGAAGATCTGAGAAACGATCGAAGGGAGAAACGCGCACGGATTCCGGCGGCGCGGCCGGGAGGGGCCGAGCACGCCGTCGGAGCCGCGCTCGGAACGTTCAAGTCGGAAGTGCGGAGGTGGTCTTGACGGCGGCCCCTGGCCTGGGCGGCTCTCGCGGAATGGCGCTGATCTGGCCGTTCCGCTCGAGCGTGGCGAGCTTGGCTTCCGAGGGGTCGGCGATTCTGCCCTGAAGGCGCAGCATCTCGCAGAGGTCATGGTTCGTGATGAGGTTTTTTCGCAGCTCGCGCTCGTAAACTTTCCCGTCCACGATGAGCGTTCGCGGCAGTCCCTTCACGAGGTGGCCGAAGGCATGCCAGTGGAAAGAGAAGAACGTCAAGACCCAGTGCATCGCGACGAGCACGGCGGCGGCTCCGAGAGTCCCCCAGAGAGGCGCCGAGCCGTTGATCGCGCGGCTCAACACGGAGCCCAGCATCACCGCGAGCACGACATCGAAGGCGCTGTACTTGCCGAGCAGGCGTCTGTCTGCCATGCGTACGATGGCGAGCCAGACAAGAAAGACCAGGACGGCCCGTAACGCGATCTGAGAGATTGTCAGGTCCTCTGCGCGGACGTGTGCGCCGAGCGCGCGTTCAACCGAAGAGGCCAGCTGGTTCATGGGGCCCTCCTGGCCCGATTCTGACGGATACCGCCGCCCCTCGCCCCGGCGAACTGCGGCGTCTCGGCGGCTCCGCGACCGAGGCGCACGTTTCCATCGGAAATGAGGTCGGAGAACCGGACGGAGGGCTCCGCGGGACGGTCGCGTGATAGGAATACATTCGTGACTTCAGCGGCGGGCGACGCGTGGCCGCGGCTGACCTTCGGTGCGTGGCGGGATACGTACGCCACTCTTCACATGTGGACGCAGGTCGTGGGCAAGGTCTGCCTGGCGCTCACCCCGCTTTTGAACCACTTCTGGAACGCCACGTTCCAGGTGACCGCGCGCGGGCTGACGACGCCCGCGATGGATTCGGACGGCCGGGCTCTGACGATCACCTTCGACTTTGTCGCGCATGAGCTCGTCCTTCAGTCCTCGGGCGGCGGCACCGAACGGATCGCGCTCGAGCCGCAGACCGTGGCCGACTTCTACCGGGCAGTGATGGGCGCTCTGGGCCGCCTGGGCGTCGCCGTGCGCATCTGGCCGATGCCCGTCGAAGTGCCGGACCCCATCCGCTTCGAGGCGGACTCGGTGCACCGGTCGTACGACCCGGCGTGGGCCAACGCCTTCTGGCGAGCCCTCGTCGCGATGAAGCCGGTGCTCGAGAGGTTCCGGGGCGGCTTTATCGGAAAGTGCAGCCCCGTACACTTCTTCTGGGGGAGCTTCGATCTGGCCGTGACGCGCTTCTCCGGCCGCCGCGCGCCCGAGCGGCCCGGCGCCGACGCGATGACCCGCGAGGCGTACTCGCACGAGGTCATCAGTCACGGTTTCTGGCCGGGCAGCGGAGCGGTGCGCGAACCGGCCTTTTATGCCTATGCGGCGCCCGAGCCGTCGGGCTTCAAGGCCGTGGGCGTCCGCCCGTCGGCGGCGGCGTACAGCGCGGAATTCGGCGAGTTCCTCCTGCCGTACGAAGCCGTCCGAGCGGCGGCCTCGCCCGGGGCGGAACTCACGGCGTTCCTGGAGCGTACGTACGACAGCGCGGCAGACCTCGCCGGATGGCCGCGCACCGAGCTCGAGCGAGGCCGAAGCGCGACGGGGCGATGACCGTCGAGACGAACAGAAGAGCAAGAGAAAGAGAGGCAATCTCATGAGCAAAGTGAAGAACCAGAGAACGGCGGGCGACCGGGCGCGACCCCTCGATCGACAGAAGGCGCACGAGATTCAGGCCTTCGGCCACTTGACCCGGCTTCCCATCGCGCTGTCCCAGAACGTCGCCAGTCAGAGCGTCGAGAATCTCAATCAGGTTCTCGCCGACACGATCACCCTGCGCGACCTCTACAAGAAGCACCACTGGCAGGTGGCGGGGCCGACCTTCTACCAGCTCCACCTCCTCTTCGACAAGCACTACGAGGAGCAGAACGAGCTCGTCGACACGATTGCCGAGCGGATTCAGTCGCTCGGAGGCATCAGCCTCGCGATGGCGGCCGACGTGGCCGAGACGACCATCGTCCCGCGTCCGCCGAAGGGGCGCGAAGAGGTGCCGGTTCAGATCTCGCGGCTCCTCCACGCGCACGAGATCGTGCTCGAGGAGGCCCGCTCGATGGCCCGGCAGGCGGCGGACGCCGGGGACGATGGGACGAACGACCTGCTCGTGTCCGACCTCATTCGGGCCAACGAGAAACAAGTCTGGTTCGTCTCGGAGCATCTCGTCGACGTTCCGCTGGTGAAAGCCGACTGAGCCTGGAAGCGACGATGGAGAAGTTGAGGAGAGAGGCGGAGACGAGAGAGCGGCTGCCGCCCGGGCAGGTCCTCACGCAAAAGTGGCCCGTCCTCACGTACGGGGCGACACCGCACGCCGACCTGCAGACCTGGACTTTTCGGTGCTTCGGCTTCGTCGACGAGGAGGTCTCGTGGACGTGGAAGGAGTTCCTCGAGCTTCCGAGGGTCGAAGTCACGTCCGACGTTCACTGCGTGACGCGGTGGAGCCGGTTTGACAACCGGTGGGAAGGGGTCGCGGTCCGGGAGGTCCTCCGACGCGTGGGCGTCCGGCCGGGAGCGGCCGCCGTCATGGCTCACACGGAGGAGGGCTACACGACGAACGTGTCTCTGACGGACATCGACGCCGAAGACGCGCTTCTGGCCCTGAAACACGACGGGGAGGATCTGCCGCCCGAGCACGGGGGCCCCTGCCGTCTGGTCGTGCCGAGGCTCTACTTCTGGAAGAGCGCCAAGTGGATCCGCTCGTTCGAGTTTTTGGACGTCAACGCTCCGGGATTCTGGGAGGTCAACGGCTATCACCTTCACGCGGACCCCTGGGAGGAGGAGCGCTACTCCGACCAGGAGACCGACGCCATGCAGCGGATGCGCGCCGAGTCGG
>DATNMZ010000389.1:0-5580 GCA_035602095.1 Thermoanaerobaculia bacterium | reverse complement strand
GAGCTGGTCGCCGCGTTCTGCCGGAAGCAGGTGTTCGGCTACTCCTTCGTGGCGTTTGCCAGCCTCGCCATCGCGGTGCTCGGCTTCCTGGTCTGGGGTCACCACATGTTCGTGAGCGGCCAGTCGATCTACGCGGGCCTGATCTTTTCGTTTCTTTCGTTCCTCGTCGCTATCCCCTCGGCCGTGAAGGTGTTCAACTGGACGGCGACCATGTACAAGGGCTCGATCTCCTACCGGACGCCGATGCTCTACGCCTTCGGGTTCATCGGGCTGTTCACAATCGGCGGGCTGACCGGGCTCTTCGTCGCCTCGCTCGGCGTGGACGTGCACGTCCACGACACCTACTTCATCATCGCGCACTTCCACTACATCATGGTGGGCGGCGCGATCATGGGGTATCTCGGCGGCATGCACTACTGGTGGCCGAAGATCAGCGGGAAGATGTATCCCGAAGGCTGGGCCCGCTTCTCCGCGCTCGTCGTCTTCCTCGGCTTCAACCTCACGTTCTTCCCCCAGTTCGTGCTCGGGTATCTGGGGATGCCGCGGCGCTACCACGCGTATCCGCCCGAGTTCCAGGTCTTGAACGTGATGTCGACGGCGGGCGCTTCCGTCCTCGGCGTCGGGTACCTGATCCCCATGTTCTACTTCGTCTGGTCCATGCGTTACGGCAAGAACGCGCCGGCCAACCCGTGGCGCGCGACGGGCCTCGAGTGGAAGACGACGTCGCCTCCGCCGACCGAGAATTTCGCGGTGCCCCCGATCGTCGACCGGGACCCCTACGTCTATGCACCCGAGGTGAAAGCCCTTGGCTAGAACACAGCCTCTTCCACAGGGTTCCGGGGCGGCTGCCGACCTCCAGCACCATTTCGACAGCCTCGCGCAGCAGAAGGACGCCTCGGAGCTCGGGATGTGGGTCTTCCTCGTCACCGAGATCCTCTTCTTCGGCGGCCTCTTCCTGGCCTACACGGTGTACCGCTGGTCGTATGCCGCGGCCTTTGCCGACGCGAGCCGCCACATGGACATCCGCCTCGGGACGCTCAACACGGCGGTGTTGATCTGCAGCAGCTTGACCATGGCGATGGCGGTCCACAGCGCCGCGGCGGGCCGTCGCCGGCGCCTCGTCCCCTATCTCCTCGCGACGATGCTTCTCGGCGCGGCGTTCCTGGGCATCAAGGCCGTCGAGTACACCGAGCACATCCGCCACCACCTCTTTCCGGGCCGCTTCTTCCACTACCCGGGCGCAAACGCCCGCCCGGCGGAGCTCTTCTTTTCGCTCTACTTCGCGATGACGGGCCTCCACGCCCTGCACATGATCGTCGGCCTCGGCATCCTGTCGGTTCTCGTCGTCCAGGCCCGCAAGGGGCGATACACCCCGGAGTGGTACACGCCGATCGAGATGTCCGGCCTCTACTGGCACTTCGTGGACATCGTTTGGATCTTTCTTTTCCCGCTCTTGTATCTGATCGGGAGGCACATTCATTGAGAAGTTGTCAGTTGTCAGTGATCAGTTCTCAGTTTTGGCTGATAGCCGATAGCTGATAGCTGATAGCCGAAAACTGAAGACTGAAAACTGATGACCGACAACTCGTCCAATCACATTGTCTCTCCCAGGTCTTACGTCCTGGTCTTCCTGGCGCTGCTCGCGCTGACGGCCACCACGACGACCGTCGCGTTCATCAACCTCGGGCCCTGGAACACCGTCGCGGCGCTGGCGATCGCCTTCGGGAAAGCGACGCTCGTCGTTCTGATCTTCATGCACATTCGATGGAGCCCGCGGCTGACGCAGATCGTCATCGCGGGCGGCCTCTTCTGGCTCGCGATCCTTCTCGCCCTGACGTTCTCCGATTTCGCGACCCGCGGCTGGCTCCCGGTCTACAGCGTCACGCCCTGAGTTCAGTCGGGGGACAGCGCGCCACGCCGGGCCCGAGCCGGCGGCTCCCGGGTCGCGGCGGAGAGGTCGCGGCGCGCAACACCCGCGGCGCGAAGGTCCGCGAGACACGCCGCGGTCCGGCGCAGGCCCTCCGCGAACACATCCGGCGTCTGTCCGATGCCGAGACGCAGGTGTCCCTCGAGGCCGAAGACCGAGCCGGGCGCGAGCATGACGCCGTACTTTTCCGCCAGGAGGTTCGCGAGCTCGAGCGACGGGATGTCGAGCGCATAGCGGATCAGGCTCAAGAGCCCGCCTCGCGGCGGCGTCCACGAAACGACGTCGGAGTGCTCCGCGAACCAGGCTTTCGCCGTCTCGAGGTTCGCCCGGACAATCGCTTGAGTGCGCGCGACGACCCGCTCCCGGTGCTTCAACGCGAGGACCGCCGCCGCATCGTTCAATTTGCCGGGAGAGAGCGTCACGTAATCGCGCGACGCCCAGCATTTCGCGACGAGATCGGCGGGTCCGGCGATCCACCCGATGCGCAGGCCCGGCAGCCCGAACGGCTTCGACAGCGTCCCGACGCTCACGCCCGCTCCGTGGAGGTCGCGCATCGGCGGCGCCAGCGGCTCGCCGCCCGTAATCTCGAGCCACCGGTACGCCTCGTCGCTCAGGACCCGCGCCCCGATGGAGGAGGCGAGCCGTTCGATGCGGCGGAGGTCCTCGGCCGACAGCATGGCCCCGGTCGGATTGTGGGGCGTGTTGATCACGATCAGGCGCGTGCGCGGCGTCGCGAGGCGCTCGAGCTCGTCGAGGTCGAAGCGGAAGCCCGTTTCCGGACGGAGCTTCCAGAGCGACACGTCGCATCCGATGGCGCGCGGAACGCTGTACAGCTGCTGATAGGCGGGATAGACGGCGACGACGTGGTCGCCCGGCTCGAGGAGGGCGTTGAAGAGCAGGAAATTCGCCTCGATCGCGCCGGTCGTGACCAGGACTTCGTCGGGTCCCGTGTCGCGGTACGTCGCCGCGATCGCCTGGCGCAGCTCGAGCGTGCCCGGCGCCTCGCTGTATCCGAGGCGCAGATCGAGGAGGCCGCTCAGGATCCGCTCGCGCTCCTCCGCCGGCTCGAAAGCGAGCAGCTCGCGGAGCGTCATGGGGTAAACGCCGCTTTCGGCGATGTCGAAAGGAGTCTTCGTTTCCCAGGCCGTCATCCAGCGCTCGAGGGCGAACGTCTCGATCTTCACGGACCGAACGATACATCCGCGCGCGACAGGCGCCGAGGCGGGCACCGGTCCGGTCAAGGATGCTTCGGAGCCGCGCCGTCGGTCTGGCGCGCCGGGGCGGCCCGGGTGGCGAGAAGGACTCCGCCGACGATCATCGCGCCGCCCGCCAGGATCCGCGCGGAAAGCGTCTCGCCGAGGACGATCGCGCCGAGGAGGACGGCGATCAGCGTGTCGACGAGCGGGATTGAGCCGATGACCGCAACCGGCACGCGCGGCACCAGCCAGAAGAGCGCCACGAAAGCCACCGCCGTCCCGAGAACGGACAGGTAGGCGAGCGACGCCACGGAGGAGGCGGACCATCGCAGCGGCGCTCCCCGCTCGAAGAGGAGCGCCACGGAAAGGAGGAAAACGGAGCCGACGAGCGTTTGACCCCAGACGTTCAACACCGGCGGCACGCGGCCGAGCCTTTTCTTGACGAGCACGTTCGCGTAGCCGGAGATGAAGGCGCTCGAGAGCACGAGGAGCCCGCCGACGAAGAGAGGGCCGGCGTCGCCGCGGAGAGCGCGAGCGGCCGCGGGCGCTTCGATGACTCCGACTCCGGCGACGCCGATCAGCGCGGCCGCCGCCGTCCAGCGAGTCCACGGCTCCTCGGGCAGGAGGCGATGGGCGAAGAGCCCGGCCCAGATGGGAAACGATCCGAAGAGGAGGGCCGAGAGGCTCGATTCGATCCGCTCCGCCGCCAGAAACACCGCCGCGTAGGAGATCCCGATCTGGAGCAGCCCGCTCCACGCCACGGCGCCCCACTCTCTCTTCGTCGGCGACACGGCGGACTGCCTCCACGCCAGAGGCGTGAGGAGGAGGCACGCGAGCCCCATCCGCATCGCCGCGAACCAGAGGGGGGGCAGATCGCGCACGCCAACCCGGATCACGAGCCACGTCGAGCCCCAGACCCCGCAGAGGAAGATGTAGACGACGAGCGCGCGCCCTCGAAGCGCCGATTTCCTCACCGGACGATCCAGTTATCAGTTGTCAGTTGTCAGTTGTCAGTTGTCAGTTTCGTTCGTCTCTGCCTGACGCCCTCCCTGTCACCTATCACCTATCACCTCTCCAGCGGGACCGATACAATCCCCGTCATGTTCGCGACAGCGCCCGATGGGTCGGCTCCGAAGGAGCAGCTCTACTCCGACCTCGCCGCCTCCTTGGAGGAGCTTCTGCGCGGCGAGACGGACGCGCTCGCCAACCTCGCCAATGCGGCGGGGCTCCTGAACGCGGCGCTCGACCGCATCAACTGGTGCGGCTTCTACTTGAAGAAGGCGGAGGAGCTCGTCCTCGGACCGTTCCAGGGAAAGCCCGCGTGCGTGCGGATTCCCGTCGGAAAAGGGGTCTGTGGAACGGCCGCGGCGCGCCGCGAGACCGTCGTCGTCCCCGACGTGAACGCGTTTCCCGGGCACATCGCGTGCGACGCCGCCTCCCGCTCGGAGATCGTCGTTCCCATCTTCTCGGACGGCGAGCTCGTGGGCGTGCTCGACGTGGACGCGCCGGAGCCTTCGAGGTTCGACGAGCAGGACCGGGCCGGACTCGAGCGGTTCGTGAAGACCCTCGAGCGGAGGATCGAATGGACGGCGCTTTCGGGGAAGCGGTGAATTCGAAGGGCTTCTCGGGGCGCGTGACCTGGCTCGGCCACGCGGCTTTCCTGATCGAGGCCGGGGGCGGCGGCGCCCGCGTCGCGATCGACCCGTTCATCGAGAAGAACCCGAAGTTCCCGAAGGGGTTCACTTACGGCAAGCTCGACGTCGTCGCCGGGACGCACGGCCACTTCGATCACTTCGGCGCCGACGGGATCGATCTCGCGAAGAAGAGCGGCGCCATGATCGTGTGCATCTTCGAGCTCTCGCTGTTCTGCCAGAGGAAGGGCGCCGCCCGGGTCTCGGGGATGAACAAGGGCGGAGGCCAGAGCGTGGCCGGCGTCGAGTTTCGGATGGTGCAGGCGGTCCATTCCTCGGGCACTTCGGCGGGCGGCGACGACAACCCGCCGAGCGACCCGTGCGGCTTCGTGATGACCTTCCCCGACGGGTTCCGGATCTACCACGCCGGCGACACCAACGTCTTCGCCGACATGGCGTTGATCGGCGAGCTCTACCGGCCGGACCTGGCGCTGCTGCCGATCGGCGACTTCTACACGATGGGTCCGCGCGAGGCGGCGAAGGCATGCGAGCTGCTGGCCGCTCCCCGGGTCATCCCGATGCACTGGGGCACGTTCCCGGCTTTGACCGGGACACCGGACGCCTTGCGGAAAGAGATCGAGAAGCGCGGAGGGAAGACCGAAGTGATCGAGCTTGCGCCGGGAGAGAGCTGGCCATGACGTCGGCTTCGCTTGCGGTGGAATCTGCGCCTGCGGCGCACCGGATTGGCTCTAAAAGCGGTTCCCAGCTTCGTGGTGGGCGTAGCGACGGCCGAGGGCGGGAGGGGACAAGCCCCTCCCCTACGGCA
>DATNMZ010000388.1:0-3261 GCA_035602095.1 Thermoanaerobaculia bacterium | reverse complement strand
CGGCCGGCCGGGTCTTGGACGAGGTCGGACTCGTCTTTCTCTTCGCGCCCGCGTTCCATCCCGCGATGAAGGAGCTCGGCACCGTGCGGCGGGAGCTCGGCGTGCGCACGATCTTCAACGCGCTCGGGCCTCTGGCGAACCCCGCCGGCGCCCGCCGCCAGCTCATCGGCGTCGGCCGCCCGGAACTCGTGCGCCTCCTCGCGGACGCCCTCGCATCCCTCGGCGCCGAGCGGGCCATCGTGTTCCACTCTGCGAACGGTCTCGATGAGTTCGTTCCCGGGGTGGATGCTGCCGGGGTGGAGGTGCGCGAAGGCTGGACGCGCCCGTGGAAGCTCGACCGGTCGCGCCTTCCGGGAAGGACGGTCCAGCAGGAGGAGCTGCGGGGCGGCGACGCGAGCGAGAACGCCGCGATGCTCCGGCGGCTTCTGGAGGGAGAAAGCGGGGCGCGCCGAGAGGCGGTGCTCTGGAACGCCGCGGTCGCGCTCACGGTCGAAGGGAGCGCCTCCGACGTCGCCGACGGCTACGAGCGCGCCGCGCACGCCATCGACGGCGGCGCCGCGCGGGAACGGTTCGAGCGGCTTTGCACGGCGAGCCGGGCGGCGGCGGGCCGGGCGGGATGACGGACGTGCTCGCTCGAATCGTGGCGGACAAGCGGGCTCGCCTGGCGCGGGGCGAATACTTTCCCCCTCCGGCCGCGCGTGTCCCCGCCGCCGGCCCGCCGGACGGCCCCCGCTTCGTTGCGGCGTTGCGCGAACCGGGCATCCGGATCATCGCGGAGATCAAGCGACGATCGCCCTCCGCCGGCGAGATCCTTCCGGGAGCGGAAGGGAAAATCGAAACGATGGCGCTCGCGTACCGAAGAGGACACGCCGCGGCCCTCTCCGTCGTCGTCGAGGAGGATCATTTCGGCGGAAAGCCGGAGTGGCTCTCCCGGGCGAAGCGAATCTCGGGACTGCCTGCCCTCTGGAAGGACTTCGTCGTCGCGCCGCAGCAGGTAGAGCTCGCCGCTTCGCTCGGAGCCGACGCCGTGCTCTTGATCGCGCGGGTGCTCTCCGACGCGGAGCTCGCGTCCCTCTCCGAAGCGGCCCGCGCGCTCGGTCTCGCCGTCGTGGTCGAGGTCCACGACGCGGCGGAGATCGGCCGGGCCGCCGCCGCCACTCCCGACGTCATCGGGGTCAACGCGCGGGACCTGACGAACTTCGCGACGAGCCTCGACACAATCGAGGCCCTCGGCCCGGCGCTTCCCTCCGGCCCCGTTCGGTTGGCGGAGAGCGGCATCCGAGAGTCGGGTGACGTCCGGCGCCTGCGGGCGGCGGGGTACGAGGCCTTCCTCGTCGGCGAGGCGCTGTTGCGCGCGGAAGACCCGGAAGAGGCCCTGCGGGAGCTGCGCCGGTGACGGAAGTCAAAGTGTGCGGGCTCACGCGGCCGGAGGACGTGGCTCTCGCGTGCGCGCTCGGGGCCCGATACGTCGGATTCAACTTCGCGGCGGTGTCCCCCCGTCGGATCTCGATCGAGCAGGCCCGCGAGCTCGCGGAGGCCGTGGCTCCCGGCGTCGCCCGCGTCGGAGTCTTCGTCGGCGAGAGCCGCGGCGAGATTCTCCGCGCCGTCGAGGCGGCGTCGCTCGACTTCATTCAGCTGCATCGGCCGTTCGCCGCCCGAGACCTCGACGCAGCCCCGAGGCCGGTTCTCGCCGTTTCCCACGTCGGAACCCGCGTCTCCGCGGCGCCCGACTCGCTCCTGGCGCGATGCCACGCCGTTCTCTTCGACACGGCAACGCCGGAACGCGCCGGAGGCTCCGGGCGGTCCTTCGACTGGGGGCTCGTCGCCGAGAGAACCTGGCCCGTGCCCGTGTTCCTGGCGGGCGGGCTCGTTCCCGAAAACGTCGGAGAGGCGATCGCGCGGGGTCGCCCGGCCGCCGTGGACGTCGCGTCGGGTGCGGAATCGTCGCCGGGAATCAAGGATCCGTCGCGCCTGAGAAAGTTCTTCCGGGCCGTGAAGGAGGCGGATGCGGTCCGTGCGTGACCGGAAGCGGCCCGGGTACTTCGGAGAGTTCGGCGGACGCTTTGCTCCCGAGACGCTCATGGCGCCGCTCGAGGAGCTCGAGCGGGCCTGGGCGCGATGGAGAAAGGACCCTCGCTTCCGCGCCGAGCTCGCACTGCTGCTGCGCGACTACGCCGGCCGTCCGACGCCGATCACGGTTGCGGACAACCTGTCCCGCAACGCCGGCGGGGCGCGGATCGTTCTGAAGCGCGAGGACCTCCTCCATACGGGCGCCCACAAGCTCAACAACTCGCTCGGCCAGGTGCTGCTCGCAAAGAGGATGCGCAAGAAGCGAGTGGTCGCGGAAACGGGCGCGGGGCAGCATGGGGTCGCGACCGCCGCGGCGGCGGCGAAGCTCAACGTGCCGTGCCGCGTGTACATGGGCGTCGTCGACATGGAGCGCCAGGCTCCGAACGTCTCCCGGATGCGGCTTCTCGGGGCCGAGGTCGTCGGCGTCGATTCGGGATCGCGGACGTTGAAGGACGCCATCAACGAGGCCATGCGCGACTGGACGGAGAACGTCGCAACGACGCACTACGTTCTCGGGTCCGCGCTCGGCCCTCACCCCTACCCGTCGCTCGTGCGCGAGCTTCAGTCCGTCATCGGCCGGGAAGCCCGAGCTCAGTTCCGGCGGCTCGCGGGCCGCGATCCGCAGGCAGCGGTGGCGTGCGTCGGAGGCGGTTCCAACGCGATCGGGCTGTTTTCCGCATTTCTCCGGACGCGCACGAAGCTGTTCGGCGTCGAGGCGGGTGGGCGCGGCCCGGGTCCCGGCGAGCACGCGGCGCGATTCTCCGGCGGCGGGTCGATCGGAGTCCTGCACGGAACGCGGACGATGCTCCTCCAGGACGCGGGCGGCCAGGTGCTGGCGACCCACTCCGTTTCGGCGGGCCTCGATTACCCGGCCGTCGGCCCGGAGCACGCCGAGCTGGCCCGCTCCGGGCGCGTGATCTACAGCAGCGTCGGGGACGCCGAGGCGCTCGACGCGTTCGAGGAGCTTTCGCGGTCCGAAGGCATCGTGCCGGCGCTCGAGAGCGCTCACGCGATCGCGTTCGCCCGCCGGCTCGCCGGCAAGCTGCCGCGTTCGGCCTGGGTTCTCGTGAACCTTTCCGGGCGGGGTGACAAGGATCTCGCCGAGGTGGACCGCCTCCGCCGAGCGGCGCGCCCCGCGTGAACACGACGCGGGCCGAGGGCGGACCTCGCCGGACCGGCGAGCCTCTCCGG
>DATNMZ010000387.1:0-3417 GCA_035602095.1 Thermoanaerobaculia bacterium | reverse complement strand
CAGTCGATCGCGCTGCCCACGGCTTCGTCGAGGGAGAGCCCGAGCGCTAGGTTCGCCGCGATCGCCGCCGAGAGCGCACAGCCCGTCCCGTGCACCGCGCCCGTGCCGATCCGGGGGTGTTGGAACTCCCGAAACCGCCTTCCATCGAAGAGCAGGTCCTGCAGCAGTGCGCCCCGGTCGTGGCCGCCCTTGATGAGCACCGCGCGCGGCCCCGCGTCCGCGAGAATGCCCGCGGCCAGCCGGCGATCGCTCGAGTCGCGGATCGGAATCCTCGCGAGCGCCTCGGCCTCCGGCAGATTGGGTGTGACGAGGTCGCAGAGAGGCAGCAGCTCGCGCCGGAGCGTCGCGAGAGCGCGCGGCGCCAGAAGCGGCGACCCGTCCTTCGCGGCGAGAACCGGGTCCAGGACCACGTTCGGAGGGTTGTGGCGCTTGAGGCCCGCGGCGACGGCTCGGACGCGGGCGCCGTCGTACAGGGCGCCGATCTTGACCGCCGCCGGCCGAAAATCCGGGAGGACGGAGTCCATCTGGCTCCCGACGAACGCCGCCGAGAACGGCTCGACGGCGCCGATACCGCGAGTGTTCTGCGCGGTGCCGGCCGTCAACACGGATATCCCGTAGACGCCGAGCGCCGCGAAGGTGGCGAGGTCTCCCTGGATCCCGGCCCCGCCGCCGGAATCGGATGCGGCAATCGTCAGCGCGACGATCGGACGGGGGCGGCGGAGGGACGCCATGGGGTTTGATCGTATGCCGGCTCCGCCGACGCGGTGCTGCGGGGGCGGCTAGTTCCAATCGGGTGATTTGCGATCGGGTGATCGGGTGATCAATCGGGAGAAGTTGGATCGGGTGATCGGTCCCGGGAGGCGGGACACGCTTCAGCGCGCGGCGGGGCCTCGCAGGAGCTCGCGCGTGGCGGGATGCTGGGGGTTGCCGAGAACGCGGCCGGGCTCGCCCTCTTCGGCCACCCGGCCTGCCGCGAGCACGACGACGCGGTCCGCGAATGCGCGCGCGAACTCCGGGTCGTGGGTGGTGACGAGGAGGCCGCGGCCTTCCGCGGCGAGGGTCCGGAGCGCCTCGCCGAGCGCGCCCCTCCGCGCCGGATCGAGCGACGCCGCCGGCTCATCCATCAGCAGGAGCGGAGGGTCGCAGGCGAGCGCCCGCGCGATCGCGACGCGCTGAGCCTCGCCGCCCGACAACTCGCGCGGGTAGGCGGATGCGCGCGCGCCGACGCCGAGCGAATCGAGCAGCGCGAGGCCGCGGGCGCGCGCCTCCGCGGCCGGACGGCCGTGGGCATAGACGGGCGCGAGCGCCGTGTTCTCGAGCGCCGTCAGGTGCTCGAAGAGCGCGTGCGACTGGAAGACCATCCCGACAGAGCGCCGGAGCTCTCGGAGATGCGACTCCGGCGGCACCGGCCCCGGCCCGAGCGAGAATCCGCCCACTTCGATCCGGCCGGCCTGGAAGCCTTCGAGCGCGACCGCCGCCCTCAAGACCGTGGTCTTCCCGGAACCGGACAGGCCCATCAAGGCGCAGATCTCGCGGGGCGCGACCACAAGGGAGATGCCGTCGAGAACGGCCCGCCCCGCCCGGGAGAGGCGAAGCCCTTCGACGCGGAGGAGCGCACTCACCGCGAGGCGCTCCAGCGCCGCTCGAGCGACCGGGCGAGCCGCGACAGGGGCAGCGACATCGCGAGATAGAGGGCGGCGCACATCGCGCCCGGCAGCACCCAGCTCCCGATGTTCGCCGCGAGAATCGACGTCTGTTTCGTCAGCTCGACGACGGTGATCACCGACACGAGAGAAGAGTCCTTCAGGAGCGCGACGAAATCGTTCGTCATGGGAGCGAGCGCCAGCCGAAACGCCTGCGGGCCGCGCACGAGCCGCAGGATGAGCCACTCGGACAGCCCGAGGGTTCGCGCCGCTTCGAGCTGGGAGCGAGAGACGGCCTCGAGCGCGCCGCGGTAGATCTCGCTTTCGTAGGCGGCGTAGTTCAAGCCGAGGCCGAGGAGGGCCGCGGCGAAAGCGGGAAGCCGCACGACCGCGGAGAGCCCGTAGTAGAGGACGAAGAGCTGGAGAAGGAGGGGCGTTCCGCGCACGATCTCGACGTACGCCGTGAACAGGGAGCGAACGAAGAAGCCTCCATAGATCCGTCCGCTGGCGAGCGCGATCCCGGCGGCGACCGCGAGCGCCATCGCAAGGCAGGAGAGGAGAAGCGTAATCCCGGCGGCCCGCAGGAGGGCCGGCCCGTAGGCGAGCGCGCGGGCGAGAGGGCGGGCAGGCGCGGGGCGCGGCGGACCGGCCGCCGCCGCCATCCCGCCCGTGGGCGGCCCTCCCGGCTGGCCTTCGAGCACCTTCGCGAAGAGCTTCGGTTGATTCTCGTCCCAGACGTTCCATCGCCGCAGGATTCCCTCGAGCGTTCCGTCGCGCATCGCCGCGGTCAAGATCCCGTCGATCCGGTCGCGCAGGGCGGAGTTGCGCTTCGCGAGGACTCCCACGTATCGGCCGGTCGCGAGCGGGTCCGGCTGAAGGATCAGGCCCGGGACGCGCCGCGC
The DNA here is from genome assembly GCA_035602095.1 of Thermoanaerobaculia bacterium. Lineage (GTDB taxonomy): Bacteria > Acidobacteriota > Thermoanaerobaculia > UBA5066 > Gp7-AA6 > JALYUA01. The sequence goes on along the minus strand of DATNMZ010000387.1, from coordinate 872 downwards.
GGCGCGTTGCGCGATGATGTGATCGAGAACGACTCCGTCGAGGCGGCCTTCGGACAGGTCGCCATAGGGGTGGACGTCGTCGTCGTAGGAGACGACCTCGTACCCTCCGTTCCGCCGCCCGGACAGAAGGAGCTCGTACGCGAGAGTGCCTCCGAGCGTTCCCACCCGCCGGCCACGGAAATCGCCGAGCCTCCGGAAGCGGGAGCGGTCCCGCTCGCGCACGGTCAGGACCTCTCGGAACTCGAAGTACGGGACGGTGACCGCGTGGGCAGCGCGCCGCGCGGGCAGGTCCTCGACTCCGGAGAGTCCGAGCGTGAAGTCGCCCCGCTCGACGGATGCGTCGATGGAAGTAAACGCGACCTGGACGAACCGGGCCTCGAGGCCCAGGTGCCGGGCGATCACGCCGGCGATCTCGACGTCCATGCCGCGAACGACGGACGGATCTCGCGGGTCCGCCTCGACGAAGGGCGCGCCCCCTTCCGCATCGCCTCCCCAGAGGAAGACCTTCGGTTCCGGGGCGCCTCGCGGAGCCGCCGGGCCCGGCCGGGCGAAAAGGAGAAGGAGGCAAAGGGCCGCGGCCGGCGATCCGGCGCGGCTCAAGGGATCTGACCTCGCCGGACCACTAGCAGGCTGCTGAAAAAGGGTGTGAGGCGGGTAACCGCCGGCGGAGCCGGCGTTCCCTCGTGCCGGAGGGTCTGCCTTCGGTGGCCGGGAGGCGAGCGCCGCGGGGTCGGCTGCAAGGCGACGCGACGCAGGCGATGCCGTCCGCATCGTCGAGGAGCGGCAACGCCGCAGACGGCCTCGCGCCGCCGCAACCTTCTGGTGGACGGCCTTTTGCACGCGCGCCCTTTCAAGGATCAGAGTCCGCTCCG
>DATNMZ010000386.1:0-3137 GCA_035602095.1 Thermoanaerobaculia bacterium | reverse complement strand
GAGAGATGCGCTTCGAGCCACTCGGGGTGCTCCCGGATGGCCTCCGCGAGAGACAGGACCACGAGGCCCTCGGGAAGAGCGGAGGAGGACGAAAGGTCGGGCGACCAGCGCCCGTTGACGAACGCGAGCCGGACTCCGCTGCTGGCGGGAATGGGGAGCCTCGAATCCGCGTCCGGCGAGGCGGGTTCCCAGGCGATTCGCGCGATCGGCGCGACGTTTGTGTATTTCCAGCTCTCGTCGTGAGGCGTCGGGAATCCGAGCTCCTGGAACCGGGCGAAGGCCTCGCGCCGGAGCTCTGAGAGCCAGCCGGCCTCGCCCCGGGCGCGGGTCTGGAGCCGGTCGAAGGCGGCGGCGGTCTCCGCGGAGATGTCCGTGCCCGGAGAGAGCGCGGGAGCGGACACTTACGCCCCCGCTCTCGCCGGCGCAGGCTCCTTCTCGAGCCACGCGTAGCCGCGCTCTTCGAGCTCGAGCGCGAGCTCTTTGCCGCCGGAGCGCACGATCTGACCGTCCACGAGGACGTGCAGGAAGTCGGGAACGATGTAGTTCAACAGCCTCTGGTAGTGCGTCACGACGATCATCGACCGCTCCGGGGTGCGGAGCGCGTTGACGCCCGCGGCGACGATCCGGAGCGCGTCGATGTCGAGCCCGGAGTCGGTCTCGTCCAGGATGGCCAGCGTGGGATCGAGCACGGCCATCTGAAAAATCTCGTTGCGCTTCTTCTCGCCCCCGGAGAAGCCCTCGTTGACGGGCCGCCGGACGAGCTCCTCGTCGATGTCGACCAGTTTCGCCTTCTCCTTCGTGAGCGCGAGCACGTCGATGGCGTCGAGCTCGGGCAGGCCCCGGTGCTTGCGCACGGCGTTCAGCGCGTTCTTGAGAAAGTAGACGTTGGACACGCCGGGCACCTCGACGGGATACTGAAAGGCCAGGAAGACGCCCTCGCGCGCCCGGATCTCGGGCGGCATCGCGAGGAGGTCTCGCCCCTTGTAGAGGACGCGGCCCTCCGTGACGTCGTATCCGGGGCGGCCCGCCAGAACGTGCGCGAGCGTCGATTTGCCGGAGCCGTTCGGTCCCATGATGGCGTGGATCTGCCCGTACTCGACCGTCAGATCGACGCCGCGGAGGATGGGGTTGCCCGCCACGGAGGCGTGGAGGTTCTGAACCTGGAGCAGAGGGGAAGAGTTGTCAGTCATCAGTTTTCAGTTCACAGTTCTGTGCTCGGCTTTCAGCTCTCTCTGGCTGACAGCTGACAGCCGACAGCCGACAGCTTTACCCCACCGATCCTTCCAGGCTCACCCCGAGAAGCTTCTGCGCTTCGACGGCGAACTCCATCGGAAGCTCCTGGAAGACCTGCTTGCAGAATCCGTTCACGATCATGGAGACGGCGTCCTCGCTCGAGATTCCCCTCTGCTGAAAATAGAAGATCTGGTCTTCGCCGATCTTCGAAGTCGAGGCCTCGTGCTCCATCTGTGCCGTCGAGTTGTTGACGTCGATGTAAGGAAACGTGTGCGCGCCGCACCGGTCCCCGATCAAGAGCGAGTCGCATTGGGAGTAGTTGCGGGCGTTCTCGGCCTTCCCCAGGATCCGGACGAGTCCGCGATAGGTGTTCTGTCCGTGGCCCGCCGAAATCCCCTTGGAGATGATCGTCGACTTCGTGTTCTTTCCGATGTGGATCATCTTCGTGCCCGTGTCCGCCTGCTGATAGTTGTTCGTCACGGCGACGGAGTAGAACTCGCCGACCGAGTCGTCGCCCAGCAGGATGCAGCTCGGGTACTTCCAGGTGATCGCCGATCCCGTCTCGACCTGCGTCCAGGAAATCTTGGAGCGCTGCCCGAGGCACTTTCCGCGCTTCGTCACGAAGTTGTAGATGCCGCCCTTCCCGTTCGCGTCTCCCGGGTACCAGTTCTGGACGGTCGAGTACTTGATCTTCGCGTCGTCCAGCGCGATGAGCTCGACCACCGCGGCATGGAGCTGGTTCTCGTCCCGGATCGGCGCGGTGCAACCCTCGAGGTAGGAGACAGAGGCTCCCTCGTCGGCCACGATCAAAGTGCGCTCGAACTGGCCGGTGTTCGCCGAGTTGATCCGGAAGTACGTCGAGAGCTCCATGGGGCAGCGCACGCCCTTCGGGATGTAGCAGAACGAGCCGTCCGAAAACACGGCGGAGTTGAGAGTCGCGAAGAAGTTGTCGGAGTAGGGAACCACCGTGCCCAGGTACTTGCGGACGAGCTCCGGATGGTTCTGGACCGCCTCCGAGAACGAGCAGAAGATCACGCCCACCTTCGCGAGCTGCTCGCGAAAGGTCGTCGCGACCGAAACGGAATCGAAGACGGCGTCCACGGCGACGCCGGCGAGCTTGCCGCGCTCCCGCAGGGGGATGCCGAGCTTCTCGTAGGTTTCGAGCAGCTTCGGGTCCACCTCTTCGAGGCTCTTCGGTCCCTTTTTCTTCGACCGGGGAGCCGAGTAGTAGACGATCGACTGGTAGTCGATCGCGGGGTAGTGCACGTTCTGCCAGGCCGGCTCCGTCATCGTCGTCCAGTGGCGGTACGCCTTCAACCGCCACTCCAGAAGCCACTCGGGCTCTGATTTCTTGGACGAGATCAGCCGGACGACGTCCTCGCTCAAACCCGCTGGGATCGACTCGGATTCGATGTCGGTGACGAAACCGGCGTTGTACTCGCGGTTCGTGATTTCGAGAACGGTGCTGTTGTCGGCGGCCATCGGGTCTCCTCGCAGGGACAACGATATTCAATCTATACCATAAAGTCAACTTTAACTTCGTAACTAAACATAACACCTTCAATAGTTTAGACATGCCGCCCTTCCGGGAGGAAAGCGGACCCGCGGGCGAGGCCTACTCGGAAGCTCAGTCCGGTTTCTTCTCGTCCTTCTTCTGCTCTTTGTCGTCCTTCTTCTTTTCGTCGGCGGGTTTTCCCTTTTCCTCTTTCTTCGGGGGAGATTTCTGCTCGGCGCGCGGCGCCTGCGGAGCCGCACGGTCCCGGCCTTCGTTCTGGGGCGCGGCGGGCGGGGCGGGCGGGGGCGCGGCCGGACGCTCGCGAAGGGGCTTCGGATTCTCCTGTGCGGGCGGCGGCGCCTGTGCGGGAGGCGGTGCCGGCCGTTGCGGCGCTTCATTTCCGCGCTGA
>DATNMZ010000385.1:0-2306 GCA_035602095.1 Thermoanaerobaculia bacterium | reverse complement strand
GCATCGCGGTCGTCGGCGGCGTCGTCCGGGACCGTCTCCTGCGCCGCCCGCCCGCGGGGCGCGACGCCGACGTCGTGGTCGAGGGCGATGCGGTCGCTCTCGCCCGCCGTGTCGCCCGGAGCCGGGGCCTTCGCGTGCGAGTCCATGAGCGCTTCGGAACGGCCACTCTGGAGACGTCGGAAGGATGGACGATCGACCTCGCCGGCGCGCGCTCCGAGACGTACGACCGGCCGGGCGCCTTGCCCCGGGTTTCCCCGGCCACGCTCGAGGAGGACCTGTCGCGGCGGGACTTCACGGTCAATGCGATGGCGCTCGAGCTTCCGCCACCGCCGGCTCCGGCCCGTCTCCACGATCCCTTCGGGGGAAGGGCGGATCTCGCCCGCCGCCGGCTCCGGACGCTGCACCCCGCCTCCTTCTGGGACGATCCGACGCGGGCGCTGCGCGCGGTGCGCTACGGCAACCGTCTCGATCTGCGGCTCGAGCGGCAGACCGCGCGCCGCCTTCGCGAGGCCGTCGGCTCCGGCGCTCTGGACACGGTCTCGGGAGATCGCATCCGGCGGGAGCTCGAGCGGACGTTGTCCGAGCCCGGGGCCGCCGGTGCCGTCCGCCGGATGGTGGACCTCGGAATCGGTCGTGCGATTCACCGGGAGCTGGACACCTCCGACGGCGCGCTTCGCGCGCTCGCTCGCGCCGAGCGCCTGGCCCGCCGCGCCTCCTTCGAGACGACGTGGATGCTCCCGCTTCTCGTCTGGGCCGGGGCCGTCTCGGAGGCCGGCTGCCGGGAGCTCGCCCGGCGCCTTTCCCTCGCGGCGACGGCCCGAAGAATTCTCGAACGGTGGCCGGCGACGCGGAGCGTCTCCTCCGGAAGCGGCGGCGCCGGCGTCGGACGCCTCCGGCTGTCGCCCGACGAACGGGTCGCGGCGGCAGCCCTGGTTTCCCCGGGCCCGGCGAGCCGGGAGGCGCGGCGACGGCTTCTCTCGGTGCCTCTGCGGCTCTCGATCCGGGGTGCGGACCTTCTCGAGGCGGGCGTCCCTCCGGGTCCGCGCATCGGCCGGGCTCTCGCGGAAACGGAGGTCGCCCGGGAGGCGGGCCGGATCGCGCCCGCGCAAGAGCTCGCCTTCGCCCTCGCGGCCGCGCGCCGGAGAGAATCGTGAAGGGCCGCGGGAAATCCCCGCAACGGGCGCGCGGAATCCGGATGGCGCTTCTCGCCGCGGCGAACGGGATCGGGCTCGCCCTGCTCGCCGCGACAAATGGGATCGGGACGGCGCCGCTCGCCGCGGCGACACTCGCAGCGCCCGAGCCGCCGCCCACCCGTGCCCCTTCGCCCGCTTCCGCCGGCCCGACGTTCTGCGCCGAGTGGGTGCGGCAATCGCGCGAAGGCTACGAGCGCCTGACCCTTTTCTCCGACCGGTCGCTCGTCTGGAAACGCAGCCGCGACGGGAAAGACGACCTCCTGCGCAAGCAGATCGCCCCCGAGGAGCTCGCGTTCTATTGCGAGTACTTCGCGCGCCCGGAAGTCTGGGCGATCCCGCCGGACCTGCGCACCGGGCTGACCGGGGACTTCACCGTCACCTCCTCCGTGACGCTGACCCGTGTCGACGGAGCGCGCAAGACGTTTCGGTTCGACGACCTCTCGCCCTTGCCCGGAGAAGCGGCGACGATCCGGGCGGCGCTCGAAGGCTTGAAGGGAGTCCTCACGAGCCCCCTCGCCCCGGCGTCGCGGTTCGCGGCCGACGCCCTGGCTCCGGGGCAGCTCTTGAAGCGTTTCGACGGGGAGGTCTTCCGCATCCGAGCGATCGAAAGGGAGAAGGGCGTGGTCGAGCTCGAGGGGGTGCGCAACCCGTATCGCGAATTCCGCAAGATCGAGGAGCTGCGATTCCAGTTCTCTCCGCCGGAATGAGCGGCGCGCGAAAAGCGGGCACCGTGCGAATCAGCGCGGGGCGGTGGAAGGGCCGGAGGCTCGAGGTTCCCTCGGGCGCGCGGCCGACGTCGGGTCGTGCCCGGGAGGCGCTCTTCGACATTCTGGGCGCGCGAGTCCCGGGAGCCCGCGTTCTCGAGCTGTACGCCGGAAGCGGAGCGGTCGGAATCGAGGCGGTGTCGCGCGGCGCCGCCGCGGCCGTGCTCGTCGAGCGGGACGCCGGCGTCCTTCGCGGCAATCTCGAACGGCTCGGCGCGGGACCCGAAATCTCCGTCGTCGAGTCCGGCGCCGGAGAAGGAATGCGGCTCCTCGCCTCTCGTGGCGCTCGCTTCGACATCGTCTTCTCGGATCCGCCGTACGCGCTGGAAGGGGAGCCCCTGACGGTCGT
>DATNMZ010000384.1:0-8023 GCA_035602095.1 Thermoanaerobaculia bacterium | reverse complement strand
GTCGGTGTTCTTGTCGAGCGGATCGCCGAGGCGCAGGGTCTCGATCCGGAGAGCGAGCTTCGCGAGCACCGCCTCCGCGACGGATTCCTGGACGAGGAGCCGCGAGCCGGCGCAGCACACGTGCCCCTGGTTGAAATAAATGCCGTTGACGATGCCTTCGACGGCCTGGTCGAGCGCGGCGTCCTCGAAAACGATGTTCGCCGCCTTGCCGCCGAGCTCGAGGGTGAGCCGTTTCTCGGTGCCCGCGAGGGCGCGCTGGATCAGCTTGCCGACCTCCGTCGATCCCGTGAACGCGATCTTGCGCACGCGCGGATGGTTGACGAGATGCGCGCCGGTCTCGCCCGCCCCCGGCACGATGTTGACGACGCCCGGGGGGAGGTCCGCTTCCTGGCAGATTCTCGCGAGCGCGAGCGAGGTCAACGGAGTGGTCTCCGCGGGCTTCAAGACGACCGTGTTCCCGGCGGCGAGGGCCGGGGCGATCTTCCAGGCCGCCATCAGAAGCGGGAAATTCCACGGGATGATCTGGCCGCAAACTCCGAGGGGCGACACGCGGTGCCTCGGAAATGCGTACTCGAGCTTGTCCGCCCAACCCGCGTGGTAGAAGAAATGCGCGATCGCGAGCGGGATGTCCACGTCCCGGGATTCCTTGATCGGTTTGCCGCCGTTGATCGTCTCGAGCACGGCGAGCTCGCGGGACTTCTCCTGCATCAGGCGCGCGATCCGGTAGATGTACTTCCCGCGCTCGGCCGGCTTCAGCTTCGACCAGCTCTTCTTGTATGCGTCCTCGGCGGCGGCGACGGCGGCATCCACGTCCGCGCTCCCGGCCTCGGCCACTTCCGCGAGCACTTCTTCCGTCGCGGGGTTGATCGTCGGAAAGGTCCGGCCCGAGCGCGCCGGAACGAACTTCCCGCCCACGAAGAGCCCGTAGCGCTTTTCGATCCGGACAATGTCTTTCGATTCCGGAGCCGGAGAGTAATCCCAGGCGCCGCCGAACTCGATACGCGGCCTCTCCGCCGCGAATCGCCGTCCCGCCTTCTGCGCCGCCGCCTTGTCCTCGATCTCGGTCGCCATCGATCGTCCTAGTCCTTCGTGAAGTAGTCCTCGCTCTGGTACCGCCCGCTCGACTCCTTGGCGAGCTGCATCAGGAGGTCGTTCGCGAGCGTCGAAGCGCCGATGCGGAACAGGTCGGGTGTGAGCCAGGCGTCCCCGAGCGTCTCTTTGACGAGCACGAGGAGATGGAGAGCCTGTTTCGACGTCTTGATGCCCCCCGCGGGCTTCATCCCCACCCGCCGCCCGGTGGCGAGATAGTAATCGCGGATCGCCTCGAGCATCACGAGCACGACGGGGGGAGTCGCGGCGGGGGTGACTTTGCCCGTGGACGTCTTGATGAAGTCGGCGCCCGAAGCCATCGCCAGGTCGGAAGCCCGCCGCACGTTGTCATAGGTCTCGAGCTCGCCGGTCTCCAGGATGACTTTCAGGTGCGCCGGTCCGCACGCTTCCTTCACGGCGAGAATCTCGTCGGCGACGCGGTCGTACTCGCCGGAGAGAAAGGCGCCGCGGTCGATCACCATGTCGATCTCGTCGGCGCCGAGCTCGACGGCGCGGCGGGTGTCCTCGAGCTTGACGGGAAGCGGGACCTGCCCCGCGGGGAAGCCGGTCGCCACGGAGGCGACCTTCACGCCGCTTCCGGCGAGCGCGTCTTTCGCGATCGCGACGAAGTTCGGGTAGACGCAGATCGCGGCAACGTGGGGAACGGACGGGTCCTCCGGCATGGGCCGGATCCCTTTTCGGCAGAGCTGCCGGATCTTGCCCTCGGAATCCTTTCCTTCGAGTGTCGTCAGGTCGAGCATCGAAATGGCGAGGCGGATCCCGGTCTGTTTTGCGCCCTTCTTGATGGACCGTTTCGCGAGGCTCGCGGCGCGCTCCTCGATCCCGACCTGGTCCACGGGGGGGACGCGGGTGAGGTCGAAGGAAAGGGGCAGAGTGCTCATGGAAACCGGCACCGATTATAGGGCCCGGGGAGAGCCTCCGGGTTGCGCTCCGCCCCGGTGGCTTTAGCCGTTCGAGATCTCCCAGAGCTCCTTGATACGGGGGTGATCCCAGGCGATGCGGTACTCGTCCGGGGACGCGGGGTCGAACGTCTCGGTCACGATGTAGAGCAGCGAGCACGGATTGGTCAGCGGACGGTACCCGTGGGCGACTCCGACGGGGATCCGAATGAGAAGGTCCAGACCGCCCCCGGCGACGATCACCTGGGATTGCCCGAAGGTCGGAGACTTCTTCCGGATGTCGTGGAGGACAACCTTCGCCTTGGAGGGGGGCGGAAAGAACCAGATGTCGTCCTGCCTCAGGTGGTAGTGCATTCCCTTGATGTGGCCGTCGGCGTCGACGACCGAGTAATTCATCTGGGCGGGCGCGGGCGCGGAGCCTCCGAAGAACTCGGCCAGGGCGCCGCTCTCCGGGTGATTCGCCTTCGAGCGGAAGATCTCGAGGAAAAACCCCCGGTCGTCGGTGAACCGTTTCAGCTCGAGCGTGCGCACGCCGTGGATGGGCTGCCGGCGGTCGTAGGCCTTCGGAGGCGCGCGGAACTCCTCGCTGATCTCTTCGGTCGTCACGGGAGCGATCTTAGTGCGCGGAATCCAAAAAAAACAGGGCGGTTTCCCGCCCTGTTTTCGGAGCCGGCGCCGGAGTCTTACCGGGCGGCGACCTTCTTGGGAGCTTCCGGCTTGATTTCGCCCGAGGATTTCCAGGCGATCGTGAAGCCGTTGCGCTTCTTGTACGAGAACTTGTTTTCTCCGTCGAAGTGGTGCGTGCTGTAGGCCAGGTTGAAGCCGTCATTCGAGTTCGAGAACCAGTACTGGAGGTTCTTGACAGCGGTGGCGTTCGACTTGTCGGGCCCGAGCGCCTTGTCGAGATGGACGGACGCGAGGCCGCTCGCCAGCTTCGCGTCGGCGGCCTTCGGGCCGTCGTTGAAGGAGATCGAGTCTTCGCGCGTTTCGAACTTCCCCCACTTGACGGGGAAAACCGTATTCAGGATCGAGCCGATGGCGTTGCGCTGCTCGGGAGTGGAAGCCTTGTCGAACGTGACGACGGCCCACTTGGCCGGCATTCCCGGGCCCGGGTTGTGGTGCCACTCTCCGCCGAGGTCGAGAGAGACCCAGACAATCTGGTTGGAGAGATCGACATTTCCGTAGTGGCTTCCCGGGCGGAACTTGTAGACGTTGTTCGCCTCGCACATGTGCTCGTCCGCGGAGGCCCCGAAGTAGCAGGTGCAGAACAGCGGGCAGGAGCAGGCTTCGATCGTGTCGGCGGTGACGGAGAACGTCTTGGCGCGGTCCGGAGTGGCCGCGATCAAAACGACGGCCGCGAACGCGGCGGCCAGCAGGGAAAGAAACTTTTTCACGGAATCCTCCTTATCGGATGAAAACCTTCCTTCCGAAGAAATCGGCGGTGGTCTCTGCCTGGGCATGGAAAGAACGGCCCAAGTATCCTCCGCGTCCCGCTCGGGAAGCAATCCAGAAGTGCTACTCTTTTCGGCGTTCCGGGAGGCCTGGCCCATGAAAAAAGCGTGGATTCTCGCCCTGCTCCTCCTCGCGGCCGCCGGTCGAGCCCGGGCGGTCCCCTCGGCGGACCCCCGCGAGCGCAACTTCAAGCTGCTCGTCGACGGCGTCGAAATCGGAGGCGTCGTGGGATACCGCATCGAGTTCGCCCGGAACCCGGCCTCGAGAGACGACCAGCGCCGGCTCGGGCTCGCCTATTCGCCCGACCAGCGCCGGCTCGTGATCACCGTGACGCAGAAGGGATTGAGCCAGCTGCAGGACTGGTTGAACGGCGCGACCGACACGGCGGCGCCCGCCGCCAAGACGGTGGAGATCCAGGCCCGCGACAACCAGGACCAGATCCTCGCCCGCTGGAGCCTGACGGCGGTCGTGCCGAGCACCTTCAACTCCGCCGCCGCGGGAACCATCAACGAGGTGGACTCGACGGTCGAGTTCCTCTTCGATCGTCTCCGGCTGATCGAGGCGAGAGCAAACTAAGGGGAGAATCCCAGATCGGGAATCCAGGCCTCGAAGGACGGCTTTCCCTTCGTTTCCCGTTTCCCGTTTCCCGATCCCCTGATCCCCGGTCCCGGCTCAATGCTCCTTGTCGAGGTCCCGAATGGCTTCGAGGAATCCATGCGGGGGGCGTTCGAATCGGGCGCCGAAGCCGGGCTCGGGCTCCATCTGCGCGTGCACGACGCTCGCCCGCACCCGGAAGGTCTTCGGGTTGCCCGGCAGCGAGAAGATCAGGTCGACGTACTCGCCGAGACCGGGCACGCGCGGAGCGGCGACATACATGCCGTTCAAGTTGAGCAGCTCGACGTAGCCCGTCATCTGCTCCTCGGCCCACTTCATGACAGCGGGGGCCCCGACGGGGATTCGTCGGGAAATGCGTTGCTCCGCCGGCTTCTTCGCCATGTCTTCTCTTGCCTCTCTTCGATTCTGGGCCGGCCGTGGGAGCAAGTCATTCTAGCAGAAGCGACTGTCCTCCCCCGAGGCCACCCCCGATCCGCCTACAACCGCGCGTCTCGAAAGACCGGCAGGAGCGTCTTTTCGAGCTTCTGAAAGAGACGGGCGGTCGCTTCCACGTCCCGCCGGCAATACAGGGCGATCTCGCGGAGCCGGCCGGCTCTGTAGTACGGCCCGACCGAGTACCCGTCCATGCCGTGCTCCTTGGGGCTCTCGATGCCGAACGCCTTGCAAGTGAAATCGAGGTTCCACTTGCGCGCGGCGCCGAAAAAACTGATGACGTCCAGGAGATCGGTGTGCGGCCGCACGGAGTAGCGGTAGCCGACCAGGTTCTTCGTGACCGGGATGCCGAGCGCGGCGCTGCGCAGCATGAGAAACGGTCCGTCGAACGACCGCCCGTTGAACGTCACGAACCGATGGAAGCGCGCGATCGCCTTCCAGAACTCCGCGAGGAACACGGGCTCCGCGTCGCCGACGAACGTGAAGAGTCCGTCCGAGGAATTCTCCTCGAGGCGGCCGTCCGTCTTCTCGTACCAGACGCGGCCGCGTCCGGTGTCCGGGTTGAGCATCGCGAGAACGACGATGCGGCCGGTGAGAGGCCAGAGCGAGAGAGACTCCGGGAGCTTCAGCCGCTCTTCGTCCGTCCGCGCGTTCTTCGAGAGGTAGGTCTTCTGGGCGTCGTCCAGACGATCCCACTCGATGCCGACGGTCTCGATGTCGAAGACGACGCTCGCCACGGTGCTATTCTGTAACACCGTCCGCATGAAACGACTCGTTCTTCTGCTTGCCGCGTTCGCGCTCGCGGCGGCTTCCTGCGCGCGGCGTCCTTCTCTTCCCGCCTCCTCGGAAACCCTGACGCGCCATCTCGACGGCGATCCGACGACGCTCGACCCGATCACGACCAACGAGGATTTCGGGTTGCGGGTCGAGGACCTCATCTTCCGTCCGCTCGTCGGGATCGACAAGGACCGCCGTTTCGTGCCCGCCCTCGCGACGTCCTGGGCGGCGTCGTCGGACGGGCTCGTGTACGACTTCCGCCTCGATCCGGAAGCGCGGTGGGAGGATGGAACTCCGGTGACCTCCGAGGACGTCGCCTACACGATCGAGCGGATCCGGGACCCGAAGGTACCGTCCGTCAACTGGCGGTGGGGATTCGAGGACGTGCGTTCGGTCGAGACGCCGGACCGGGGCACCGTCATCGTGCGGTTTCAGAAGCCTTACGCGGAAAGGCTGTTCGCCTTCACGATGCCGGTGATTTCCGCCGCGGCCTACCGGCGCGGCACCGGCCTCGATCGCCAGCCCTTCGGAACCGGACCCTACAAGCTCGAATCGTGGACGGCGAACCAGAAGATCGTCCTCGTGCGGCGCAAGGACGCGGATGCCGCGCGGTTCGCGTTCGCGCGCGTCGTCTTCCGCGTCCTTCCCGACTCGGCCGTCCGCTTCCGGGCGGGCTCCCTGGGCGAGCTCGACGAGTTCCGCGTCTCCCGGGACCAGTGGAAGGCCGCGCTCAAGACTCCGGGGTTCGCGAAGAAGAACCGGCTCATCAAGGTGCCTCAGTTCATGATCGTCCTCCTCAGCTGGAACCTCAAGAACCCGTGGCTCGCCGACGCGCGGGTCCGACTCGCTCTGGCGCATGCGTGGGACCGGGTGGACGCCGCGAAGCGGCTCTATCCGCCCGAGGGGGCCTCGCTGATTTCGGGCCCCTACCCGGCGGGCGTTCCGGAGAATGCGCCCGAGGTGCGGCCGATTTCCTACGACCCGGCGGAAAGCGCGCGCCTGCTCGCTGCGGCGGGTTGGATCCCGGGCCGCGACGGGATTCGCCGCCGCGGCGGCCGCCGTCTGTCGCTCGAGATTCTCTATCCGGGAGTTGCGCCCTACGTCAACATCGCGGAGATCTTTCGCTCAGCGGTCCAGAAGGTCGGCGTCGAAATCGTTCCGCGCCCCCTCGATTGGGCAGCGTACGTTCAGCGGTACTCCGCGGGCGAGTTCGACATCGCCCCGCAGGGGCAGCAGTTCTTTCCGCCGCATCTGGACCAGTACTCGTACTTCCACTCAAGCCAGAAGCCCCCGAACGGTCTGAACTCCGGCTTCTACCGCAACGCGGCCGTCGACCGGGCGCTCGAATCCGCGCAGCGCGAGATGGACGACCAGCGGCGCATCGAGCTCTACCGGCAAATCCACCGGCTTCTCGCCGCGGATCCCCCCGCGGATTTCCTCTGGAGCGTCGATCAGTATTGGGCGGTCTCCACCGGTCTCGACGGAGTGGATGTGTCGCCGCTCGGCCTGTTCCATTTTCTTCCGGGACCGCTCGCCTGGAGGCCGATCCCGCCGAAATCGCGCAGGGAGTGAGCGGCCCCCTCGACGGCGTCCTCGTCGTCGACCTCTCGCGCGTTCTCGCCGGTCCGTTCTGCACGATGCTCCTGGCCGATCTGGGAGCCCGCGTCGTCAAGGTCGAGGCGCCGGAAGGGGGCGACGTCACGCGGGCGTGGGGACCGCCCTGGGACCCCGCCACCGGACTCTCGGCCTATTACCTCTCGGTCAACCGGAACAAAGAGTCGATCGTCCTCGACCTCGCCGCGGAGGCGGGGCGCGAGGCCGTGCGAATCCTGGCGCGCCGCGCGGACGTCGTGGTCGAGAACTTTCCGCCGGGCGGGTTGGAAAAATTCGGCCTCTCGCTCGCGGCGATGCGTTCGGAGAACCCGCGTCTGGTGACCGCGTCGATCACGGGATACGGCCGCGCAGGCCCGGACGCCTCCGCGCCGGGGTTCGACCTCCTCGCGCAGGCCGGGAGCGGATTGATGGCGATCACCGGGACCCCGGACGGGCCGGCGACGAAGGTCGGAGTCGCAATCTCGGATCTGCTCGCCGGCGCGTTCGCCGCCACGGGGATCGCGGCGGCGCTCTTCGGCCGCGAGGCGTCCGGGCGCGGAGCGCACGTGGAAATCGATCTGTTCCGATCGAGCCTCGCCGCCCTCGTCAACGTCGGGCAGGCGTCCCTGCTGACGGGAGAGGAAGCGAAGCGGCACGGCAACGCCCATCCGCAGATCGTTCCGTACCGCACTTTCGCGGCGTCCGACGGCGATTTCGTGATCGCCGCCGGCACCGACCCTCAGTTCTCCCGGCTCGCCGCGGTCGTGGGCCGGCCCGAGTGGGGGCAGGACCCGAGATACCGGACCAACCCGGCGCGCGTGGAAAACCGCCGCGAGCTCGAGGGGGCGCTGGAGAGCATCCTGCGGGGCGCGCCGCGGGAGACATGGCTGGCTCGCTGCCGCGCCGCCGGCGTGCCCGCCGGGCCGGTGCGGGGGCCGCTCGAGGCGCTGACGAGCGAGGGCGCTCGCGCCACGGGGGCGGTCCTCTCCGCCGGCGGACTCTCCTTCCTCGCCACACCGCTCGCGGTGGAAGGACACACGCCCCGGCTCGATTTTCCTCCGGTTCTCGACGCGGACGGCGACCGGCTTCGCCGCGAGTTCGGCCTCCCGGCCAAGGCCGCGTCCGAATGAAGGTCGCGTTCATCG
>DATNMZ010000383.1:0-3393 GCA_035602095.1 Thermoanaerobaculia bacterium | reverse complement strand
CGGAGCTCGACGAACTTCCGCATTCCCATCTTGTAGGCGAGCGCCTGAGCCGGCAGGTCGCTCGAGTAGCGCAGGGTCTCCGTCTCGATCTCCGTGTCCGACTGGATCGTGTTCTCGCGCATGTACTCCATCGCGCGCGCGCGGGGCCACCCGAGCAGGTTCATTCCGGTATCGACGACGAGCCGGGAGGTCAAGAACGCGTCGAAGAGCAGGCGCCCGCAGAGGTCGTACGAGTCCTCGTACATCCCCATTTCTCCGGCGAGAAGCGAGGCGTATTCGCCCCACCCTTCGACGAACGCCGTGTACGCCAGCGCCTCCCGCCGCCACGGGGGCAGCTCCGCATTCTCGTGCTGGAGGTTGATCTGGAGGTGGTGCCCCGGCATCAGCTCGTGCGCGATGAGAGATCCGGCGCCCAGAAGGCTGCGCTTCTCGAGCTCGGCCCCGTTGAACTTGTAATAGCCCTTCGGGTCCGCGGGAGTCGGGACCTGGTAGTAGCCGAAGGTCATTGCGCCTTCGAGCGCGGGCTCCAGCCTCTTCACGCCAAACGGAGCCTTCGGAAGCCGGCCGAAGAAGTCCGGGATCTTCGGGAGGATCCGGTTCTGCGCCTCGAGGAGCCGCTCTCCGACCTGCTCCGGCGCCTTCGCGTAGAAACGCGCGTCGGTCTTCAAAAACCTGCGGAAGTCCGCGAGCGAGCCTTCGAACCGCAGCTTCCGGCGGACCTCGTCGAGCTGGGTATTGATCCGCTCCATGGCCTCGAGTCCGATCCGGTGGATCTCCTCCGCGGAGATGTCGAGAGTCGTGATGCGGCGCACGCGCGCCCGGTAGAACTCGGCGCCGCCCGGATACTGCGAGAGCCCGACGGACTCGGGCGCCTTCTCCGCATACTCGCCCGTCAGGAAATCTGTGAGCCGGCGCACGGCGGGCCGGATCTCCCCGCCGATCCGCGCGGCGATTCGCGCCGCGAAGGCCTCCCGATCGGCGGGAGGGAGAGCGGCGAGCCGCTCCGGCGCCACGCGGAAGAGATTGCTCTCCGGCTCGCGCGCCGCCGGGGCGAAGGCGCCGACGACCAGAGAGACCTCGGGGCGGGGCATCCGAATGCCGCGCCGCGCCTGCTCCTGCAGCTTCGCCTCGATCGATCGCACGAACGCGGGGTACTGCGCCAGGAGCCGCTCGTAATGGTCCGCGTCTTCTTTTTTCCGGAACGGATGAGAGGCAAAGACGGTATGCACGCCGAGAAACTGAAACGTGTAGGGCGTCGCCGGAAAGGTGAGCCAGTAGTGCGACGGTCCGGCGGCGAGCTCGCGCGCCTCCCGCCGCAGGATCTCGACGGACAGCTCCTCTTCGTGCGAGAGATCGCCCGGCCGCACACCGTCGAGCGTCGCGGAGAGCGAGCGGCCGAAGGAGGCGTCGCGCTCCGACTTTTCGAGCGACAGGTCCGGGAGAGCGTCCACGGGAAGGCCGAGCCGGACTCGCAGGAGAACGCCCTCGCGCTGGACGAATTGCCAGTAGTCCGCCTCCGCCCGCCGCAGCGCCGCGACGGACGCGTTGGGCTTCGCGGACTCTCGTCCGGAAGCGACGGCGGCGGCGATTGCAAGCAGGAGCAATCCGATGCCGGTCCCCTTCTTCACGCGATCCCTCCTTCGTCGCTTCCCGTGCGCTCGGAGCTCGCCGCCGAGCGCGAACGCGCCAGGGAAAACAGGGGGTCCGGCGCCCGCTCGCCCAGGACGGCCCGCGCGACGACCTCGCCGACGGCGGGACCGTGCTTGAAGCCGTGCCCCGATCCGCCGCCAGCGATCCACGCATTGGCCGCCTCCGGGTGGCGGTCGATCAAGAAGTGGTGGTCCGGAGTGTTCTCGTACTGGCAGACGCGGGACTCCAAGAGGGGAGCGTTGCCGAGCGCCGGAAACCGGCGCGCCAGGTACTCCCGCGCGGCACGGAGCCCGTCGGCGGAAGCGATCCGCTCGCCGTCCGTCGGATCGAAAGGCGCCCCGCGCGCGTCGTCCGCGATCTTGAAGCCGCGCCGCTCGTTGCCCGGAATTCCGTAGAAGAACCGCGGCACCTCGACCCAGACGGGGAATCGATCCTCGTCGAACCTCCTGTCGCCGGGCTCCGCTCCGAAAAAGAAGACTTCCTGGCGTGTCGGCTCGATCGTCTTTCCCAGGAGCCCGGGGAAGAGCTTCGGCAGCCAGGGACCGCAGGCGAAGACGTAGGCGTCGGCCGTGAGCGTCGCGCCGTCGGAGAGCCGGAGTCCCTCGAGCCGGCCCGACCGGAAATCTCCCGGCGTCACGGCGGACTGCCGGTACTCGCCTCCTTCCGCGACGAATCCTTCCACCACCCGCGCGCAGGCGCGCCGGGCGAGCAGGTAGCCCGCTTCCTTCTCGAGAAGCGCCCAACGGATGCCGTTGAAGTCGATCTGCGGATAGCGCCGTGCCGCCTCGGCAACCGTCAGCTCCTCGTATTCAAAGCCGTTCTCCCGCAGGATCGGCAGAGACGCGCGGACAAAGGCTCCTTCGTCGCCAAGCATCCAGAGCGCGCCGGTGCGTCGGTACAGGGTCTGCTTCCAGCGCGCTTCGTTCTCGCGCCACAGCCGGAAGGAGCGTGCCGCCATCTGCGTGTAGATCCGGTCGGCCCCGTAAACCCCGCGGATGACGCGCGTCTCGCCGCCCGAGCTCGCGCGGGAATTGCCGGGCCCCCAGGCGTCCAGAAGCGTGACGCGGGCCCCGCGACGGACGAGCTCGAGCGCCGAAAACCCTCCGAAGGCGCCGGCGCCCACGACGGCGACGTGGAGGGAACGCCGCCGCGCCCCGCGAGTCTTCCCCCGAAGGCCGGCGGACAGCGCTCCGCCCGCGATCGCGCCGAGAAGCGCGCGCCGGGAGAGGCGGACCGCAGGCTTGCTGCCCATGGGATTGGAGCCGGAAGTCTATACGTCCGCTCCGGAGCTTCGAAAGGACCGCCGGCGTGCGGAACGGCGTCTCGTGCCTTCCGAAGAGCCGCTCCCGCGAGGCGTCCGGTCCTGCGGCGAACTGACACACTCGCTTCCCGCGCGGGGTCTGGAGATTATTTTCGTTGACGGAGACGACGAGCCCTCATATCCTCCCGCGACCAGGACAATTTCGCCCGTTTCATTTCCGTTCGTGAGGATCCCGGCATGCCCACCTCCCGGTCTCCGTGGTGCGATCCGTTGCCATCGATGGGCGCGCGCTTTCTCTGTTTCCTCGAGAAGCGGGAGGATCGAGCGCGCGCGCCCTGATCGGCGCCCCGAGCTCATGCAGATCGACTCTCCCTCAGTAAAACCTCCAGGCCTTCTAACTTGCGAAAGAGGAATCATGAAGAAACCAAGAGTGTCGTACCGCACCGTCGGCAGAATCTCGCTCCTCGGCGCGGTCCTGGTTG
>DATNMZ010000382.1:0-2767 GCA_035602095.1 Thermoanaerobaculia bacterium | reverse complement strand
GACTCCGGCCCCGCGCTTCCACAGCGACTCCACGAGGTCCCCCATCTGGCCGGCGGAGGAAGCGGCCGCGCCCGCGAGCGCACCGAGTCCGGGCCCGATCTCCGGCAGGACCACCCATGCTCCTCCGGCCGCTCCGATCAGCGTCGCGCCGACGAGACCCCCGATGGTCCCCTCCCAGGTCTTGTTGGGAGACACGGTGGGCGCGAGCTTGTGGCGTCCGATCGAGCGGCCGGTGTAGTACGCGAACGAATCACAGCCCCAGACGAT
Organism: Thermoanaerobaculia bacterium; assembly: GCA_035602095.1. Lineage (GTDB taxonomy): Bacteria > Acidobacteriota > Thermoanaerobaculia > UBA5066 > Gp7-AA6 > JALYUA01. The sequence continues at coordinate 2,500 of DATNMZ010000382.1, read as the reverse complement.
CAGCAAGAGAAGGAGAACGGCCCGGGGAGAAAGCGCCCTCAGGGAACACATCGCCGTGGCGGGAAGAGCTACGGAAAGGACGCCGAAGACCGTCACGCTCGAGCCGCCGAGCGCCTTCCGAGGGTCGATGCGCGCGAGGAGCGGAGCGGCGCAGGCCACGAATACGAGGGCGAGCAGGCCGGCTGCCAGGGTCCCGCCCGGATGGTCCGGACGAATGCCCAGGCCACGGATGGCCGCCCAATACAGCAGGAGTACTGCGGAAGCGCCGAGGCCGACCGTCTTCGAAACCGGAAAGCCGGCCTTCTCGGCGAGCCGATAGAACTCCCAAAGGGCGGCCAGGGCGATCCCGGCGACGAGAACGTTGAAGAAAATGGCCGGGAGACGAAAAAGGATCCCGAGAACGACGGGGATCGCGACCGCCGCCGCGAGCTCGCGCTTCAAGGTCAAAGCCACGCGCGGAGGATTCGTTTCCCGTTTCCCGTTTCCCGTTTCCCGGCTTCCGCGGACCTCCCGATTCCCTCCGGCCTCATCCGGCGGCTTCTCCGGACTCTGGCTCGCGGCCTCCGTCGATGACTCCGCCATACCGCCTCTCCCGCTTCTGGTAATCGAGGATCGCCTCGAAGAGGTGCCGGCGGCGGAAGTCGGGCCAGAGCGTCTGCGTGACCCAGATCTCGCTGTACGCGATCTGCCAGAGCAGGAAGTTGCTGACGCGCATCTCGCCGCTCGTGCGGATCAGCAGGTCGGGGTCCGGGAGCCCCGCGGTGCCGAGCCGGGAGCCAAGCGTCTCTTCGTCGATCTGCTCCGGCGCGAGCCGCCCCGCTCCGACGTCGTAGGCCAGCGAGCGGCAGGCGTCGACGATCTCCGTTCGGCCGCCATAGTTCAAGGCGATGTTGAAAGTCATTCCGCGGCAGGACGAGGTCGCGGCCAGCCCCTTCGAAAGCTCCTTCTGGACGGATGCGTCCAGCTCGTTCATGCGTCCGACGACTCGGAAGCGGATGTCGTTCTTGAGCAGGTTGGCGAGCTCTCGGTTCAAGTACTCCTTGAGAAGCGACATGAGGGTCACGATCTCGAACCGCGGCCGCTTCCAGTTTTCTACGGAGAAGGCGTAGAGGGTGAGCGCGTCGAGCTCGAGGCGCGCGCACGTCTCGACGACCTCGCGGACGGAAGCGATTCCGGCGCGATGCCCCTCGACACGCGGAGAGCCGCGCTGGCGCGCCCAGCGCCCGTTGCCATCCATGATGATCGCAATGTGGCGGGGCAGCCGGGCGAGGTCCATCTCGTCGAGCAGCGCCCGCTCCCCCGTGCCGGGGGCAGCCAGGGTGTCGTGATCGATCATCGCCCGAGTGTAGCGCCGAGGCGCGCCGAACACCCCGATATAATCAATGGTTCGCCATGAAAACCCTCTCCGTGCTCGGCTCGACGGGCTCCATTGGATGCTCCACGCTCGAGGTCGTCGAGGCCTCTCCGGAACGGTTCCGCGTGATCGCGCTCGCCGCAGGAAGGTCCGTCGAGACGCTGGCGAAACAGGTCGTGGCTCATCGGCCGGAGCTCGTCTCCGTTTCGGGACCCGAAGAAGCGGAGCAGCTCCAGGCGCTCCTGCCAAAGAACCGAAAAGTCCGCATCGTCACGGGAGGTGGAGGCCTCGAGGAGGTCGCGTCGCACGAGAAGGCCGATGTCGTCGTGGGGGCGCTCGTCGGGGCGCTCGGGCTCCGGTCGGCCTACGCGGCGGTGCGTGCGGGAAAGCGCCTCGCGCTCGCCAACAAGGAGCCGCTCGTCGCGGCGGGCGAGCTCATCCTCCGGGAGGCGAAGAAGAGCGGCGCCGAGATCCTCCCCGTCGATTCCGAACACAGCGCGATCCACCAGGCGATGCGGTGCGGGCGCCCGGAGGAAGTCGGCCGGATCGTGCTCACCGCCTCCGGCGGTCCGTTCCGCGAGCGCGACCTCGCGACCTTCGACGCGATCACGGTCGAGGACGCGCTGGCGCACCCGACCTGGAAGATGGGGCCGAAGATCACGGTCGATTCCGCGACGATGATGAACAAGGGCCTCGAGATCATCGAGGCGCACTATCTCTTCGGCCTGCCTCCCGAGCGGATCGGCGTCGTCCTGCACCCGCAGTCGGTGATCCACTCGTTCGTGGAGTTCCGGGATGGATCTCTGATCGCGCAGCTCGCGAAGAATGACATGAAGTTCCCGATCGCCTACGCCCTGAACTACCCCGATCGCCTGGCGAACGGGTTCGGACGGCTGGACCTCGTCTCCTTGAAGAAGCTCGAGTTCTTCGAGGTCGAGCCCGAGCGCTATCCGGCGGTCGGAATCGCGCTCGAGGCGCTGGCGCGGGGAGGCGGGATGCCCGCCGTGGTCAACGGGGCGAACGAAATTGCGGTGACGGCCTTCCTCCAGGGGAAGATTTCGTTTCCCGAGATCGTTGCCGTGATCTCGGAGACCGCCGCGGCCGTGGGAAAGGCGGCGGCCCCCGCGACCCTGGAGGAGGCGGAAG
>DATNMZ010000381.1:0-2918 GCA_035602095.1 Thermoanaerobaculia bacterium | reverse complement strand
CGACGGAGGCGCCCGTGTCCCGACCGCCGTGGCCCGCATCGAGCACGAAGGTGACGCCCGACAGGTCGGCGGCGCGCACGCGGTTGGCAAACTGCGCCGTCTCGAGGCGCGTCTTCTCCGCCTCGATGCGTTCCGGGTCGTCGGGCGGCCGGAACTCGGCCGCCAGGTCCTCGACGGGAATCTTCACCGGGAAGTCCACGGGAATCGAGCGCACGTCGGCGATGCCGCTCCGGGCGGCGATCTCGATCGCCTTCGCGTTCACGTCCTCGGCGTGGACGCGTCCGGTAAAGCGGACCACGACGGCCGAGTAGAGCGCTTCGCCCGCGCGGAGACGGTAGAGCGCGTACCGGCCGTACGCGTCCTGCCCGTACTCGAGCGCGGGTTCGGCAGGCGCCGACGCGGCGGCTTCCGTGCGAAAAGAGGGGAGGAGCAACCGCGCGGGGATCCGGACGGACTGCCCCGGTTCCGTCTGCAGCGAGGGAATGGCCCCCGCCGACCGGATCTCGCGGTAATTCGCGCCGTCGCCCGTGAACCATTCGGCGATGCGCCACAGGCTCTCCGGGCGGCCGGCCGAAGGGCCGATCCAGTGCGTCCAGCCCTTCGGGTCTCCGCGGTCCTTCGGGAAGAGGGCCTCGATCGCGATCTTCTTGTAGTTGTCGGAGAGCAGCCGGTACGGCACGCGCACGAACACGTCCCGGCGGAAGAGCTTCACGCCCGCGTTCTGCGAGACGATTTCCTTCTTCGTTCTCGGATCGTCCGTCAGGCGCTTGATGAATGCGTCCGCCGACTCCCCGGGAAGCGGGCGGGCCGAGAGGAAGATCTCGTCTCCCGGCTCGATCGAGACCTTCAGCTCGCCGGAGACGACCACCGCGCGGATCGGTTCGTCGGCGCGGAGAGAACGAGAATCGCCGGTCGATGCCGCAAGCGCGACGGCGAGGAGAACGAGAGGCCTACGCCATCCCAGGGGGCAACTCCTGCGGAAACCCGATCTCCCGCTCGAGCGCTCCCGCCGCCGCGAAGAGGGTTTCCTCGGCGAACCGGCGGGCCAGGATCTGAACCCCCAGCGGAAGCCGCTCCGCCGAAAAGCCGGAGGGAACCGTGATCGCGGGAAGGCCCGCGAGGGACGCGGGCACGGTGAACACGTCGTTCAAGTACATGCTCAGGGGGTCCTCCATCTTTTCGCCGATCCGGAAGGCGGGAACCGGGATGGAGGGACAGACGATGACATCCACGCCGGAGAAGGCGCGGTCGAAATCTTCGATCAAGAGCTGCCGGGCAGCCAGAGCGCGCCCGTAGTAAGCCTCGTGGTATCCCGCCGAGAGGGCGAACGTGCCGAGCAGGATGCGGCGTTTGACCTCCGGCCCGAACCCCGCCGTGCGCGTCTCCACGTACAGGGAGAGGAGATCGGTCGCGGCGGCGCGCGACCCGTAGCGCACGCCGTCGAATCGGGCCAGGTTCGACGACGCCTCCGCGCTCGCCAGGACGTAGTAGATCGCGATCGCGGCGGACGCGCGCGGCACCGAGACGGTCGTCACCTTCGCGCCCGCCGCGCGGAAGGCCCGGCGGGCGTCTTCGACGTTCGCCGCGACCTCTCGATCCAGCCCTTCGACCTGCGCCTCCGCGAGAAACCCGACCGATTTCCCCGCAAAGCCCCGAAGAGAAGCCGCCTCCGGGTTCCCCACGGGTTCGGGCGAGCTCGTCGAGTCGCGCGGATCCTCGCCGGCGATCACGCCATAGAGACGGCCGGCGTCGCCGACGGTCCGCGTCAACGGTCCGACCTGGTCGAGAGACGAGGCGAACGCCACGAGGCCGAAGCGGGAAACGCGCCCGTAGGTCGGCTTGAAACCCACGACGCCGCAGCACGCCGCCGGCTGGCGGATCGAACCGCCGGTGTCGGAGCCGATACCGGCCGGCACGAACCCCGCCGCCACGGCGGCGGCGCTTCCTCCCGATGACCCTCCCGGGATGCGGGTCGGGTCCCAGGGATTTCCCGTCGTCTGCACCGAGCTGTTCTCCGTCGAAGAGCCCATCGCGAACTCGTCCATGTTCGTGCGCCCGACGAAGACGGCGCCGGCGTCCCGCATCCTCGCGACGGCGGTCGCGTCGCCGGGCGGACGGAAGCCCCGGAGAATCCGGGAGGCGCAGCCGAGTTCCCTGCCCGCGATCCAGAGATTGTCCTTCACGGCGACGGGGACGCCCGCGAGCGGCAACCGGTCCCCGGCCGCGACGCGAGCGTCCACAGCGCGCGCTTCGCCCCGCGCCAGCGCCGACGTCACTTCGAGAAAGGCCCGGATCTTTCCGTCTCCCGCGGCGATGCGGGTCAAGGCATCTTCCAGGACGGCGGACGCGGACCGGCGCCCGGCCTGGACGTCCGCCGCGAGTTCACGCACACCGAGGGAGCCCGGGGCTTTCTCGGGCGAAGGGCTCACGACCTCGAGCCCGCGACGACGCGCGGCACGCTGCCGTACCCGTGGACGATCGCGGTGCCGTTCGACTCGAGCGCCCGCGCCCCGCCTCCGTCGACGGGAAGATCGGCGCGGAGGGGTGTCGAGGGGAGCAGAGCCTCGCCCCGGGACGGCTTTTCCGGAATCCTCTCGAGCTGACCGATGTAGGAGAGAATGCGGCCGAGCTGCCGGGTCCAGGCCGGCAGATCCGCGTCCGGCACTCGCAACCGGGCGAGCGCGGCGACTTTCCGGACGACCTCCGGAGCGACGGGCGACGATTCGGAAGACATCCGAAGAATTGTAAGGCACTCCCATTGATTCCCAACAGGAACCGGCCGGCGCCCGGCGCGCGGCGGTCTGGCAAAGGCGCACCTTCCCCGGCGCGCGCAGCTCGAGAAGCGCAGCTGATCGCCGGCGCGCGAGGGCGGCTCGCGCGGCTGCGGCGACGCCCATCGGTGCGCGCTCTGGCAGCCG
>DATNMZ010000380.1:0-10552 GCA_035602095.1 Thermoanaerobaculia bacterium | reverse complement strand
CGTCAAACCGCCCTGGACGGTTGATCTGATCGTCCCATGACTGTGACTTTGCAACCACCGGGGAGGCAAGCACGATGAGTGCAACGATAGTTACAGCCGAGTATGGATTTCTCATCGCAGTCCTCCAGTTTGAGCCGGAATTTCCATTTTGGCCGGCCGATGGACACCCTTATACACCCCGAGGCCCGCCGGCGCGACGGAGTGGTCGTCCGCCCTCCCTCGGCAGTTCTCAAAACTGACAACTGACAACTGACAACTGCCGTTACGCCGAGACGACCGACTCATCGAGCGGCCCGGTAAAAGCGGCCAGCGCTGCGGCGCCCCCCGCCTTCGGCTCGGGAATCGGGCTCGTGCAGCAGACGTCCCGGCAGGCGTCGTAGAGCGTCCGGCGCTGGACGGGCTCGTAACCGGCATCGGCGATCAAGCGCCGCATTTCCGGCTGGGTCATTCGGTTCCGCGCGCCGGCCGCGTACACGACGTTCTCCTCGATCATGATCGATCCGAGGTCGTCCGCCCCGAACGAGAGCGACACCTGGCCGATTTTCGAACCTTGAGTCACCCAGGAGCCCTGCACGTGGCGGATGTTGTCGAGGTACAGCCGCGAGACGGCGAGCGTCTTCAAGTACTCGAATCCTCCCGCCTCTTCGATCTTCTGGTCCAGGGCCGTGTTCTCTCTCTGAAAAGTCCAGGGGATCCACGCGGTGAAACCTCCCGTGCGGTCCTGGAGCTGCCGGACGACGTCGAAGTGCGCGACGCGCTGCGCGGAGGTCTCGCCGACGCCGAACATCATCGTGGCGGTCGTCCGCATTCCGAGCGAATGCGCCGCCTCGTGCACCTCGACCCATTTCTCCGTCGGCGCCTTCGTCAGCGACCAGATGCGCCGGCGCACCGAGTCCTCGAGGATTTCCGCTCCGCCTCCGGGGATCGACTGGAGCCCCGCGTCCCGCAACCGGGCGATCACATCGCGCATCGGAGCCTTCGTCACCTTCTGCAGGAAGTAGACCTCGGGCGCCGAGAGGGCGTGGAGGTGAATGCTCGGGAAAGTCGACTTTATGAACCGAAACATCTCCTCGTAGAAGGCGAACGGCAGCTCGGCGTGCACGCCCCCCTGGAGGAGGATCCCGGTGCCTCCCAGGTCGATCGTCTCCTGGATCTTCTCGCCGATCTGGTCCCAGGAGAGGACGTAGGCGTCGGGGTCCTTGCTCGACGGCCGGTAGAAGGCGCAGAACTGGCAGCGATAGATGCAGACGTTCGTGTAGTTGATGTTCCGGTCGACGATATAGGTCGCGACGTTCGGGTCGTTCCGGCGGCGCCGGATCGTATCCGCCGCCGAGCCGAGCGCGAGGAGATTGCCTTCGTCCAGGAGTACTACGGCGTCGCCCGGGGAGAGGCGCTCCCCGCCGAGAGCTCGTTCGAGGATCTCGTCCGTGCGTCCGCTCACGGGGCGATTCTACCTTCTCCGTCCGCGCGATCGCGGTGGCGGAGCCGCGCGGTCCCGGCCCCTGTCAATCGCGGGAGACGAAGTCGAGCGGCCGCGCAGCCGCGATGACGCCCGCTTCGGCGGCCAGCCGATAGAAGAGCTCGAGCCCGCCGAAATCGGCGCGGTCGAGCTCGAAGTGCAGACTGTGCCGGAGGTAATCCTCGACGACGGCCTCCGAAAGGCCGGTTTCCGCGGCCTCCTCCCGGATGAGCCGGGGAAACTCGTCGCGACCCCTGTCGCGCGACGCGAGGACGATCCGCTCCGCGAGCGCCCCGTCGACGCCTTCCCGGACCGCCCAGAACGCGAAGATGAAGGACCGTCCCGTGAAAGCGCGCCACTCCGCCGCGAGATCGAGCACGACGTGGCCGTTCAACCGGGCCTTCAGCGCCGGGTCGCCGATCATGAGCCGGGCGTCCGTGTCCTCGTCCGTTCCCTCGGTAAACCGCGGCGTGACGCCATAGCGGCGCGCCAGGAGAATCCGGGTGAGCGCGGCGGAGGTCCGGGACGCGGGGTCGAGCGCGACCGAGGTGATCCGCTCTCGAGAGACTTTCGACACGAGGAGCACGGACCGGACCTCCGACGACGAGGCGATCCCGAGAGACGGAACGATTCGGAGGCCGGGAATCCTCTGGTACTCGATCGAGGGAATCAGGCCGACGTCGGCTTCGCCGCGGGCGAGCTTCTCGGCGCAGACGGAAGGCATGTCACGGGAGACCTCCACGCCGGCGGGCGGCTCCCGGAGGAGGCCCCAGGTCAGGGGCCGCGCGTTCAAGAAATCGACGACGGAGAAGCGCAAGGGGAAGTTGTCAGTTTCAGTTCTCAGTCTTCAGTTCAGAACTGATAACTGATGACTGACGACTGACAACTCTCCTCAGCCCTGCGACATCATCGACAGGAACTCGCCGTTCGTCTTGGTCTTGTCGAGCTTCTCGGTCAAGAGCTCCATGGCCTCGACGGTCGAGAGCGGGTTCAAGACTTTCCGGAGCACCCACACCCGGTTCAACTCGGCCTTGTCCATCAGCAGCTCTTCTTTTCGCGTTCCGGACTTGTTGATGTCGATGGCCGGGAAGACGCGCTTGTCGACGAGCTTGCGATCGAGATGGACTTCCATGTTGCCCGTGCCCTTGAACTCCTCGAAGATCACATCGTCCATCCGGGATCCGGTATCGATGAGCGCCGTCGCCATGATCGTGAGCGAACCGCCCTCCTCGACGTTGCGGGCGGCCCCGAAGAACCGCTTCGGGCGCTGGAGCGCGTTCGAGTCCACGCCGCCGGACAGCACCTTGCCGGACGGCGGCACGATGGCGTTGTACGCCCGGGCGAGCCGGGTAATGGAGTCGAGCAGAATGACGACGTCGCGCTTGTGCTCGACGAGCCGTTTCGCCTTCTCGATGACCATCTCGGCCACCTGGACGTGCCGCGCCGCCGGCTCATCGAAGGTGGAGGAAATGACCTCTCCCTTGACGGACCTCTGCATGTCCGTGACCTCTTCGGGCCGCTCGTCGATCAAGAGGACGATGAGCGTCACTTCCGGGTGGTTCGTCGAGATCGAGTTCGCGAGGGACTGCAGAACCATCGTCTTGCCCGTGCGGGGCGCGGCGACGATCAACCCGCGCTGCCCCTTGCCGACGGGCGCGACGAGATCGAGGACGCGCGAGGTCATGTTGCCCGGGACCTCGAGCTTGATGCGGTCCTGCGGGTAGAGGGGCGTCAGGTTGTCGAAGAAGATCTTCTCCCGCGCGACGTCGGGATGCTCGAAATTGACCGCCTCAACCTTGATGAGCGCGAAGTAGCGCTCCCCTTCCTTCGGCGGCCGGATCTGACCGGAGACCGTATCGCCGGTCCGCAGGTCGAACTTCCGGATCTGCGAGGGCGAGACGTAGATGTCGTCGGGGCCCGGCAGGTAGTTGTATTCGGGAGCGCGGAGGAACCCGAATCCGTCCGGCAGGCACTCGAGGACGCCCTCCGAGAAGATGAGTCCCTTCTTCTCCGTTTGCGCCTGCAGGATCTTGAAGATGAGGTCCTGCTTGCGCATCCCCGTCGCGTTCTCGACCTCGAGGTCCTTCGCGATCTTCAAGAGCTGCGGGATCTTGATCTCGTGCAGAGCGCGGATGTCGAGCGTGTCGCCGTGCTCGATCGCCAGCTGCTCCTGCTCCTGCTCCTCCGCCGTCGTGTCGGGAAGCCCCTCGGGCGGCGGAGGCGGATCCAGCGTCTGCACGTCCGATCCGCCGTTCGATCCTTTTCGTCTAGCCATGTGCTCTCTCCTCGCCTCGCGAGATTGCCCGGCGGATCTCCCGCCGTAGTTGCTCGATTCCCTCTCCCGTCTTCGCCGACACGGGCCACACCGCCCCGTGCTCCGCCTCGATGGCCCGGCGCGTCTTGACCCGCTCGGCCGCCGCGAGGCGGTCCCACTTCGTCGCGACCGCGATCGAGGCGACTCCCGCATTCTCGAGATAGTCCCGGATCTCTTCGTCCGCCGCGGAGTCCGTCACCCGGGAGTCGATCAGCCTCAGAGCGAGCATCACGCGGCCGCTCTCGAAGAGCTCGTCCGCGAGCCGGGCCCAGCTCTCCCGCTCGGCGCGGGAGCGCCGCGCGTAGCCCGCGCCGGGGAGGTCCGCGAAGTGATGTCCGTCTCCTGTCGCATAGAAGTAAATGCCGCGCGTTTTCCCGGGCGTCTTTCCGATCCGCGCCACGTCGCGGCCGAGAAGCCGATTCAACAGGCTCGACTTGCCGACGTTGGATCTGCCGACCAGCGCCACGGCCGGGTGGCCGTCCAAGGGGAAGTCTTCCCGTCGGTGGACCGCGGCAACCAGCGCGCCGCGGCCCGTCTCTTTTTTCAAGCGATCCGGCCGCGGCTCAATGCGCGACCGTGCCTCCCTCGGCGGGTTTCGGATCCGGGGCGAGGGCCCCGGCGTTTGCCGGGACGCCTTCCATGGCGACCTTGATGACCTCATCCATGTTCGAGACGAGGTGAAACTCCATCTCGGTGCGGATCTCTTCCGGCAGGTCGTCTAAGTCCTTGTCGTTCTCGGCGCAGAGGATGACGGTCCGGATGCCGGCCCGGAACGCTGCGAGCATCTTGTCCTTGATGCCGCCGACCGGGAGAACCTTGCCCCGGAGCGTGACCTCTCCGGTCATCGCCACGTCCTTCAACACGGGGATCTTCGTGACGGCAGAGAAGAGCGAAACGGCCATCGTGATCCCCGCGGAGGGCCCGTCCTTCGGGATCGCTCCCTCCGGCACGTGGATGTGGATGTCGAACTTCTCGTGGAAGTTGGGGTCCGCGTCGTACATCTCGGCGCGGCTGCGGACGTACGAGACTCCGGCGCGCGCGGATTCCTGCATGACGTCGCCGAGCGAGCCGGTCAGAGTGAGGTTCCCCTTGCCCTTCAGGAGGCTCGTCTCGATCGACAGGATCTCCCCGCCGGCCTCGGTCCACGCGAGCCCCGTGGCGACGCCGATCTCCGAGACATCCCCTTTGCGGCGATTGCGGAACTTCGCCTTGCCGAGGAAATCGCGCAAATTCTCCGGCGTAATCCGGATGGGCGTCTCCGCCTTCTTCTGGACGATCCGCCGGGCGACCTTCCGGCACACGCTGCCGATCTCGCGCTCGAGATTGCGGACGCCCGCCTCGCGGGTGTGCGCGGTGACGATCGAAAGGACGGTGTCATCGCCGATCTCGACCTGTTCCGGTTTCAGCCCGTTTGCCTCGATCTGCTTCGGGACCAGGAACTGCCGGGCGATGGCGAGCTTCTCGTTGGGCGTGTACCCGGAGAGCGGAATGATCTCCATCCGGTCCTTCAGGGCCGGCGGGATCGGGTCCGCGATGTTCGCCGTCGCGATGAACATCACCTTGGACAGGTCGTACTGAACGTCGAGATAGTGGTCCACGAACGTCGAGTTCTGTTCGGGATCCAGGACCTCCAGGAGCGCCGAGGCGGGGTCCCCACGGAAGTCGGACGACATCTTGTCGACTTCGTCCAGGAGAAACACCGGGTTGACGGTCCCGGCCTTCTTCATCATCTGAACGATCTGCCCGGGAAACGCGCCGATGTAGGTGCGGCGATGCCCGCGGATCTCCGCCTCGTCGCGCACGCCCCCCAGGGACAGCCGGACGAACTTGCGGTTCAAGGAGCGGGCGATCGACTTCGCGAGAGAGGTCTTGCCGACGCCGGGAGGGCCGACGAAACAGATGATCGAGCCCCGCGTCTTCTGGACGAGCTGCCGCACGGCCAGGAACTCGAGGATCCGTTCCTTGACCTTCTCGAGGCCGTAGTGGTCTTCGTTCAAGATCTTTTCCGCGCGGGAAAGGTCCTTCGATTCTCGGGACGCTTTCTTCCACGGCACTCCCACGAGCCACTCGACGTAGTTGCGGGAGACGGTCGCCTCCGCCGAAACCGGCGGCATCGCCTCCAGGCGGCGCAGCTCCGCTTCCGCCTTTTCGCGGACCTCTTTCGGCATTCCCGCCGTGGCGACCTTCTTTTTCAGGTCGTCCACATCGTCCGTGCGGTCGTCCTTCCGGCCGAGCTCCTGGTGGATGGCCTTGATCTTCTCGTTGAGGTAATACTCTTTCTGGGCCTTCTCCATCTGCTTCTTGACTTTGTTGTTGATGCGGCGGTCGATGTTGACCTTCTCGACCTCGATCTCCAGCAGGTCTTGAAGCTTCTGGAGCCGCTCGTACACCGACTCGGCTTCCAGGAGCGTCTGCTTCTCGCCGGTCGAGACGGCCAGATGCGCCGCCAGGGTGTCGGCGAAGCGTTCCGGGTCCTCGATCTTGAGCGAAGCGGCGATCCCCTCGAAAGCGAGGTGATGCGAGAGCTTCGCGTACTGCTCGAAGAGCCCGAGCACCTTGCCCATGTACTCCTTGAGCTCGGACGGGTCCGCCGGACGCTCCGGAAGCGGCTCGACCAGGACGGCGAGGTAGTCGCGGAGCTCTTCGAACGAGCGGATCCGGGCGCGGCGCACGCCTTCGACCATCACCTTGATGTGGCCGTTCGGGAGCTTCAGCGACTGCGCGACCGTCGCCACCACGCCGACCGAGTAGATGTCCTTCGGGGAGGGCTCGTCGAGCTGCGGGTTCTTCTGCGCCGCCAGGAAGAGGCGCTTCGCCGGGGTGGCGAGCGCCGCCTCGAGAGCATGGATCGAGGACTCCCGGCCGACCACGAAGGGAGCCATCATGTGCGGAAACACGACCATGTCCCGAAGCGGGACGAGTGGCAGCGTTTCCGGAGGGCGGCTCGGGTTCTCTGGTCTCATGGATTTCCGGTCCTTTAGAGCCCCCGGCGACGGCCGCCGCGGGCTGGACGATGGGGTCCCGCCTAGCCGGCCTTGCGAAGGATGGTGATGGGGTTCGTGCGGTGCTTGACGACGTCTTTCGTGATGACGCACTCCTCGATGTCGTCGTCGGACGGAATCTGGTACATGACATCCAGCATCAGGTCTTCGATGATGATCTTCAAGCCCCGGGCCCCGACGTTGCGGGAGAGGGCCTCCTCGGCGATGGCCTCGATGGCGTCATCCGTGAACCGGAGCTGGACGTTCTCGAACTCGAGCATCGTCTGGTACTGCTTCACGAGCGAGTTCTTCGGCTCCTTCAGGATCTCGACCAGGGCAGCCTGGTCGAGCTCGGAGAGCGTCGCCACGACCGGCAGCCGTCCGACGAACTCGGGAATCATGCCGAACTTGATCAGGTCCTCCGGATGGACCTTCTCGAGAAGAGCGCTCTGACGCTTCTCCTTCTTCGAGGTGATCTTCGCGCCGAAACCCATCGTCTTCTCTGTCATCCGCCGGCTGATCAGGTCCTCGAGGCCGACGAAAGCCCCTCCGCAGAGGAAGAGGATGTTCGTTGTGTCGATCTGGATGAACTCCTGGTGCGGGTGCTTGCGGCCTCCCTGCGGCGGCACATTCGCGACCGTGCCCTCGAGGATCTTCAACAGGGCCTGCTGGACCCCCTCGCCCGAGACGTCTCGGGTGATCGACGGGTTTTCCCCTTTGCGGGCGATCTTGTCCACCTCGTCGATGTAGACGATCCCCCGCTCGGTCTTCTCCTTGTCGTTGCCCGCCGCCTGGTAGAGCTTCAGGATGATGTTCTCGACGTCCTCACCGACGTAACCCGCCTCGGTCAGGGTCGTGGCGTCCACGATCGTGAACGGCACGGAGAGGAGCTTGGCCAGCGTCTGGGCAAGGAGGGTCTTGCCGGTCCCCGTCGGGCCGATCAACAGAATGTTCGATTTCTGAAGCTCGACGTCGAGCTTGCGATTCTTCTCCAGGTAGTCGATCCGCTTGTAGTGGTTGTAGACCGCGACCGCGAGCTTCTTCTTCGCCTGGTCCTGCCCGATCACGTAGCCGTCGAGGAACTCTTTGATTTCCTTGGGCTTGGGAAGCTTGGCCTCGGGCGCCTGGGTCTCCAAGACCCGGTCCTCCGCGATGATGTCCAGGCAGATGTCGACGCACTCGTCGCAGATGTAGACGGTCGGCCCTGCGATGAGCTTCTTGACGTCCCGCTGGCTCTTATTGCAGAACGAGCAGCGCAGTACGTCGCCGTTTCCGGTTTTTTTCGACATTCAGCCTCCGGCGGGGATCGAAACGATTGTAGGCGGCTGTCGGGGGCCCGTCAACGCCTCGACCCGCCCCTTTTCCAATCTAGCACACCCAGCAAGATTAACGCCGACTCACGGAGGGTATTCCCCGCCGCTTTTCACTGTGGAAATCCTCGGGAATCGTGGGGATCGGGCTCTCGCCGGCGAGCCGGGGAAACCGACCCCGGCGGGCTCCGGTCGAGCCGACCGATTGGCCTCTAGCCGGCCGCCTTCAGCGCCACGTCGTCCCGGCGGTGGTAGATCGAGTCCACGAGGCCGTACTTCTTGGCGTCCTCCGCCTCCAGGATGTAGTCGCGGTCGGTGTCTTTCGATATCCGCTCGATGTTCTGCCCGGTGTGGAGCGCCAGGATCTGGTTCAACCGCTCCCGCACTTTCAAGAGGTCTTTCGCGTGGATCTCGATGTCCGTCGTCTGTCCCTGCAGCCCATAGGCGAGGGGCTGGTGGATCAGGAAGCGCGAGTTCGGAAGCGCGAACCTCTTACCCGGGGCGCCCGCGGCCATCAGGACGGCCGCCATGGAAGCCGCCTGGCCGATGCAGATCGTGGCGACGTCCGGCTTGATGTACTGCATCGTGTCGTAGATCGCGAGACCTGCGGTGATCGACCCGCCCGGAGAGTTGACGTAGAAGGAGATGTCCTTTTCCGGGTTCTCGGACTCGAGGAAGAGCATCTGAGCGATGATCAGATTGGCGATCGTGTCGTCGACCGGCTGCCCCAGGAAAATGACGTTGTCTTTGAGAAGGCGCGAATAGATGTCGTACGCGCGCTCTCCCCGGCTCGTTTGCTCGATGACCATCGGAACGAGGACCATGCCGCCTCCCTCGTAATCGTCTTCCTGGAACATCATGGAATAAAACGCGCTCAGCTCTCCGGCGATTCCCGGCCTCGCTCCCCCTTCGTTTCCACCGGTTCTCCCGAGGGTAACACCCGCGCCTCCGAAACCAGGAGGTCAATCGTCCGCGCCAGCCGCATCTCGTCCCGGAGGGCCTCCCGGCCGTTGCCTTTCGCCATCTGTTCCCGCAGCTCTCCCGGGTCCACGCCCCGCCGGGACGCGGCGCGCTTGAACTCCGCTTCGAGCTCCGTGTCGTTGACCTCGATTTTCTCGCGGCGCGCGATCTCGTCCACGAGGAGGTATTCCTGCACGCGGCGGATGGCTCCCTCGCGGGCGTCCTCGCGAAGCTTCTCCCAATCCGCCTGCTTGGGATCCAGGCCGTTGCCGGCCAGGTATCGCGCATAGTCGCGCAGGGCGCCGGCGAGCTCGGACTCGACGAGCACATCCGGGGCCGGGACCGCAGTCTTCGAGAGGAGCTGGTCGAGGATCGCCCGGCGCAGCTGCCGCCGCCGGTCGGACTCCTTCTCGCGGCGCAGACCTTCCCGAACCTTCTGCCGGAGCGTCTCGGCGGTCTCCCCCTCCGCGACCTGGCGCGCGAGCTCATCGTCGAGCGGCGGGAGCTTCTTCTCTTTCAGCGCGGCGAGAGTCACCTCGTAGTCGACGGTCTTCCCCTGGAACTCCTCGTTCGGGAAGTCCTCCGCGAACGTCTTCCGGAACCGCCGGGTCTCGCCGGGCGCGGCGCCCCGAAGCGCCTCGTTGATCTCGGGCATGGAGTCGGGGTGTCCGATTTCGAGGGTGACCTTCTCATCGCGGAAGGTCCGGGGGTTCTGCCCGGGGGCGAGGATTTCGACGAAGGTGCCGGAGATGTCCGCGACGGCATAGTCGCCCGGCGCGGCGGCCCGGCCCTCGATCGGGTGGAACTCGGCCTGCTGCTCCCGGAAACGCTCGAGCACCCGCGCGACCTCTTCCTCCGTCGGCTCGACGGAGACTTCCGGCACGGGGAGGCCACGGTATTCCCCGACCTCGATCACCGGCTTCAAGTCGAGCTTCGCGGTGAATCGGATCGGCCCCGGAGGATCCCAGGTGAGCGCCTCGATATGGGGCCGCCCGAGGACGGAGAGACTCTTCTCTTCGACCGCGGCCGAGAGGGCGTCGGGAAGCACGTGCTCCAGGACATCGCCGCGGATCTCGTCCGCGAACCGCTTCTGGACCACGCTCTCGGGAGCGTGGCCTTTGCGGAAACCCGGGATGGCAGCCCGCTTCGTGTATGCGCGCGTGACTTCCTTCCAGGCCTTCGCGACTTCCTCGCCGGGCACCTCGATCTCGAGACTGGTACGCGTCGGGGATTCTTCCTGCGCGTTCAAAACCACCATGGGAGTTCGAGTCTACTGCGGATCGCGGCGCAGGACGGGGCGCGGCGCGGGGCGGACTCCCGGCGGACGGAGGGGCCCGGGCCGCGCGGTCCGCGGAGGCGCCGCCAACACCGCGGCCGCGACATCGAGCCGCCCGAAGCCGAAGACCGCGTTGGGCACCCGCGAGCCCGGGAATCCCGCGCAGTCCTGGGCGGACGTGAGCGGCGCCGCCGTCCGTTCGAGCAGCGCGGCGGTCGAGGCGACTCGCCCGACGAGCTCCGGCGAAGCCGA
>DATNMZ010000379.1:0-2714 GCA_035602095.1 Thermoanaerobaculia bacterium | reverse complement strand
TCGGGTGATTCGAGCCGAGTACGAGCGCCTCGTCCGCTGATCCGTAAATAGTTGTCAGTGGTCAGTTGTCAGTTATCAGTTATCAGTCAGGAGCTGCCACCTACCACCTGTCACCTACCACCTACCTACTGGCACATCGCTTGCTCGGCGGAGCGGTGGAGGATCCTATGAAGTACTCCCTCGTCCGCCTGATGGCCCTCCTCATCTCTTTGTCGATGGCGTCCATCGCCTGCCGGCCCAACCAGACCGTCGAAGGCCAGGCGAAGGATGCAAAGATCAAGACGGACATCAAGGCAAAGCTCGCCTCGGACGTCGGTGCCGCGACGCTGACGGCCGTACAGGTGAACGTCACCAACGGCGTCGTCACTCTCGCCGGGCCTGTGCACAGCGACGAAGAGAAGAGCCGAATTGAATCCATCGCCAAAGGGGCGGAGGGCGTGGTCAGCGTCAACAACGCGCTGCAAGTGATGCCGGAGCCCGCGCCCCCGGGCGGCGGCGCCATGACCACGCCCGCGGGACGCTGAGACCCTTTCGAACCGCGGGGAGCTTCGTCGCCGCCCGACTATTTTGAGCGGGTGCGGGGGTCGGGATCGTCCGGCGAGGAGTCGTTCGAGGATTCTGCCGGCTCCTCCGAGTCCGGAAGCGGATCGCCGAGGTCCAGGGGAACTCCTTCGTCCTCTTCCTCCTCACCCACGGTGATGTCGATGGGGCTCGCCCGGATGTTCCGCGGGTGGCCGACGGAGTCAAAGGTGTCGGCGAGAGAGTCGGTCCGGGTGCTGGCCTCCCCAAACGCCTCGTCGCTGGCGGGACCGGCGTAGGGAAACGCGGCCGGCGGCATCGAGTCGGAGACGGTCTCGGGCGGGGGCTGCCCGCCGGCGAGGTCCGCGTCGTCCGCGTCCGACGCCGAAAAGCGGGGAGGCGGTGGCGGCGGGGAGGCCGGCCGCGGTCCGCGGATCCCAAGGCGCGGGTCTTCCATGCGATCGAGGATGGTCGAGAACTGCCGGGAGATCGTACGGCCGTAGAACTTCTCGTGCGCCTGGATGAGCCGCACCTGACAGGTCACCGCCGGCACGACCCGGTAACCGGTCACGGCCGCCACCTCGTCCAGGGCGGCGATGTCGGAGGGATCGGCGAATGCGACGCGCAGCATCCTCTTCTCGAGTGCATACGGGAGAGCCCCGAGTCTCGAAGCGCGGGCTCCGGTCAAGAGCGCAACCGCCTCGAGGGATGCCCCGGAGAGCGTCGTCCATGGGACGGCCGGACAGTGATGCGCTCGGGAGAGCGCATCGAGAAGCGCTTCCTCGCTCACCAGACCGCTGCCGAGGAGCACGCCCCCTAACTTGACTCCGCTGCCCGCTCGCTTCTGCTCGGCGAGCGCGCGTTCGAGAGAGGGCGCGGAGAGGAGACCGTCATCGAGCAGCAGATCCCCGAGCCGGCGCCGGGTGCCGCCCGCTCCGATCCCACCATCCATTCCCATCCCGAGATGATTGTAAACGCCGTTTCGAAGACAGGCCCGGCTCGCCTTCAGGAGGACCGATCTCCGCGTCACGATCGAGGGGCGAGCCGGAACGACCCTCCCCTCTCCACGCGCGAGAGCGGGGGGAGAGGGAGCTCGTGACGCCCGCCCCTCTCACTCGCAGCAGAGAGGAGAGGGAGCTCGTAGCTACTGCCGGTCTTCCTCGCCCGCCATCTGCTCGTACAGCGTCAAGAGCGCCTGCGTCCCCAGGTCGCCGCGGCCCTGCGCTTCCAGGGCACAGAGGAGCTGGTGGACGAGGGCCGACCCGGGCAGAGGCATTCCCTCCCGGCGGGCGGTCGAGAGCAGGATCGCGAGGTCTTTCTGCTGGTGTTTGATCGCGAAGGCCGGCTGGAAGTCGCGCGCAATCATCTTCTTTCCGAGCACCTCGAGCGCCCAGGAGTTCGCCGCGCCGGCGGTGAGCGCTCCGAGCAGCGCCTCGAGCGGCAAGCCGACGCGCCGCGCGAAGGCAAGCGCCTCGGAGACTGCGAGCAGGTTGCAGGCGACCAGGATCTGATTGGCGGCTTTCCCGAGCTGCCCTGCGCCGGAAGGGCCGAGATGAGTCACCCTCTTTCCCATCGCTTGCAGAACGGGGCGCGCCTCTTCGAGCGCACCCGCGTCGCCCCCGACGAAGAAAGTGAGCGTCCCTTCGGCGGCGCCCTTCTGGCCGCCGGAGACGGGCGCGTCCAGAAAGCGAATACCGGATTCCTCCAGCCGGGCGGCGATCCGCCGCGCGGCTTCCGCCGCCGTCGTCGAACAGTCGATGACGATTGCGCCGCGCGCCGCGCCGCGCGCGGTTCCCGCGGCGCCCAGGTGGACTTCTTCGACTTCCGGCGAATCCGGCAGGCACGAAACGACCACGTCCGACTCCCGGCCGACTTCTTCGGGGCGTTCGAAGGCTCGGACCCGCGGGTTCGCGGGCGCAAGCTCCGCGGCGAGAGCGCGCGCCTTGGCGGCCGTTCTCGTCGCGAGCGCGAGAGGAAAGCCCGCGCGCGCGAGATTGCGCGCCATGCCGACACCCATCGTGCCGAGCCCGATGAATCCGACGCGGATCATTCCGCGATTCTATGCGCGGCGGGCGAAGGCGTCAGAAAGACGGAGACGACAGCTGGATCCGATCGAGGCGCGCCTGCCGGGAAGCGTTGCCCGCCTGGTGGAAGTATCCGGCGGCGGTGCCGAACGCTTCCCGCGCCCGCGCATA
>DATNMZ010000378.1:0-2448 GCA_035602095.1 Thermoanaerobaculia bacterium | reverse complement strand
CGTCGGCGGGATGGTGGAGGCGCGGCACGTGTACGATCTGGCCTGCCGGGTCGAGTCGCTCCTGCGCCAGCACACGAAGGCGAAGGTCGTGCTGACGGTCGCCGGGAAGATTCCCTGCCGGATGCGTGCCTCGGAGGCAATCGTGGACTGGCGGAGCGCCCAGGTCCAGACGCATCCGCCCTACCCGATCGAGGACACGGTTGCCGGGGTGAATCTGCGCTGGTACCTCGCCAACGCGGTCCTCCGCCGCACGGAGCAGGAGGGCGGCTCGGAAGACAGGACGGTGTTCGTCTCTCTCCACGCCGACTCGCTGCATCCTGCCGTGCGCGGCCTGATGGTGTACATCCCCGGCGAGAAGTTCTTGAACGGGAGCTTCGGCCGCATGGGTTCCATCTATGCGACCCGCCGGGAGGTCCGGGAGGCATCGCACGCCTCCTTTTCCCGCAAGGAGCGCGTGAAGGCCGAAGGGATCTCTCGCGACCTCGCGGAACGGATCGTGGCTTCGTTCCGGGCCGCGGGTCTTCCTCTCCACGCCTTTCAGCCGATCCGCCGCAACGTGATTCGCGGAGGCCGGGAATGGGTCCCGGCGATCCTCCGGTACAACCGGATTCCGGCGCGAGTTCTCCTCGAGGTCTGCAACTTGAACAACCCGGAGGACCGAAAGCTGCTGCTGACCGCAGGCTACCGGGATCGGGTCGCCCGGGCGCTCGTCTCCGCGCTGGTGGCCTTCTACGGGGGGCCGACTGCCGGGGAGGGGGCGAGAGTCAGCAAAAAAAATCGACGGCCGGCAGTCGAGGGGGGTTCGCGGAAATGGCGCCGGGGAGCCCGGCAGGGTCAGGACGGCCGTTCAGGCGCGGGAAATCTCGACTGACTCCTACGTCTTCGGCTTCTCGTTCAAGTACGCCACCCAAACAGGATCCGTGGCAATGGGAAGGTAGGCCGGGTCGGAGCGCAGCCGGGAGCGGTCGATCCTCCCTTTCTCCTCGAGGCGCCGCAGGGCGGCCACGCAGCCGGCCGCGTCGCCGGCGCGCGCGGAGAGCTGAGCCTCGAGCTCTCCCTCCCGCCAGCCCTCGCCCCCGAGGAGCGCGCCGGCCTCGCGGACGGTGCGGAGCGCGTCCACGCGCTGGCCGAGGTTCGTCTGCACCACCGCGAGGAGCGCGAGGGTGTCCGGGTCGGGTCCCGCCAGCTGGACGTACCGGGCGAGAAGAGTCCCGGCCTCCGCGAAGCGCCCATCGGCGACCTCCATCGAGGCGAGCTCCTTCGCCGCTCCCGGCGCCGGATCCGGTCCCGAAAGAGCGCGAAGGAACTCGGCGCGGGCTCGCTCGGCGTCGCCTCGCCGCCGCGCCTCGAGGCCGATCTCATAGGCGATCGGGCCGGCCGGCCCCCCCGCGGAGATCGCGCTCGCCCAGTGCTCGCGGGCTTGCTCGGCGCGCCCTTCCCGTTGGGCGGAAAGCGCCAGCTGCTCCCACCGGCGCCAGAGCTCCGACGAGGGCTCGGCGCGGACGACGTAGGGCTCGGAGAGCGCGCGGTGCACGGCGAGAGCGCCGTCGATCGCGAGCAGCGCCGCAGGGGCCGCGGCGGTCCAGTAAAGCAGGGGGCGCCGGCGTCTGGAAATCCGGGCGCCGACGGCGAGGACCACGAGAGCGAGGACGACGATCGCGCCCGCTCGCGGCATCGCGCTCGACCAGGCTTCTCCGCCGCGCCCGCCCCTTTGGACGGAGCGGAGCTCGAGGGCGGCTTCCGCCGTCTTCGCGAGCGATACGCCCGGGTCGACCAGGACGATGTCCGCGACCCGCCAGCCTGCGCCGGCGCGCCGCATCGCCCACCGGGTCTTGAGTGACTGCTCCCCATAGCGGAGGCCGAAGAAGACGTCCACACCCCCTCCCGCGGGCCGGGCGGCCGACCAGGCGATCTCCCCGGACGCATTGCGCGGCGGGGCCAGCGCGCGGGAGAACATTTCCGCGACGGCGCCGCGGAGACGCTCCCGCTGCCGCTCCGTGAGGCGGCTCGAGGCCTGCACTCCCAGGCGGTGCAGGAGGATTCCGTCCAGGTCGAGAGTCTCCGAGAAGAGCCTTCCCGGAGGGCGCCGGAGCAGATCGACAGCGGCGCGGCGCGCCACGCCGGCGGCTTCCTCGACCTCCCCCGGCCCGACGTTCGCCGCGCGCGCCAGGGTACCTGCGAAGAAGAGGAAAGCGAACGCCCCGGCGGCCCGGCGGATCAAGCCGGTATGGGCTCGAGGCGCGAGACTCGGGGGGAGAGACTTTCCGCGCCCCGCTCGGTTACGAGGACGTCGTCCTCGATCCGGACGCCGAAACGGCCGAGAAGGTAGATCCCGGGCTCGGACGTGAACGTCATGCCGGGCTCGAGCACCGTGCGGTCGTGGCCGACCATGTAGGGCGGCTCGTGCACGTCGATCCCGAGGCCGTGTCCCAGCCGGTGTGTGAAGAA
>DATNMZ010000377.1:0-3004 GCA_035602095.1 Thermoanaerobaculia bacterium | reverse complement strand
TCGCTCTCGACACTGCGAGCCCGTCGCCGGCCGTGACGGTCCTCCTGGGCTCTCATGCGTTCGACGAGATGCTCCCCTCCGACGGCCGCGCTTCCGAGCGGCTGCTCACCGCGATCGAGTCCTGCTTCGGCGCCGCGGGAGTGCCCCTGTCGGAGTGCGCGCGGATCGCGGTCTGCGCCGGGCCCGGATCGTTCACCGGCGTGCGGGTTGGTCTCGCCACCGCCTGGGGGCTCGGGCGCGCGCTTGGCCGTCCCGTCGAGGCGGTCTCGACGCTCGAAGCGATGGCGGAGGCGGCGCGCGCGCCCGGACGGGCCCGCGTTGCGGCGGCGCTCGACGCCGGGCGAGGCGAGGTCATCTGGCAGGCGTTCGATCTCTCAAAAACGCGCGCCACGGCTCTCGCGCCGCCGGCGAGAGCGCGGCGGGAAGACGCCGCGGCCGCGTGGGGCGGCCTGCCCTGCGTGACCCTCCCCGTGGATCTCCTTGGCTCGACGGCCGCGAGCCCGGTTCTCCCGAGCCCGCTTTCGAGCGCGCTCGCCTCCGCCGTCGCCCGCGCCCCCTCCGATCGGCCGGCCGCCACGCTCCAGGCCGTCTATTCGCGGCCGAGCGCCGCGGAGGAGAAGCGTGGCGCTCCGTAACCCGAGCCCCCTCGAGTACGCCGTCGCGCCCGCGCGGCCGGGCGATCTGGACGAGATCGCCCGCATCGAGCGCGAGTCGTTTCTGGTGCCGTGGAAGCGGGAGTTTTTCGCGACGGAGCTCGAGGAACCGTATCGATATGCCCGCGTCCTCGTCGGAACCCGGGACTCGGAGCCGCGCGTCGGCGGGTACCTCTTCGCCGTGTCTCTCTACGAAGAGTTCCACATCAACAAGATCGCGACCGACCCGCGCCTGCGAAACCGGGGCTACGGCCGCCGGCTCCTCGAGGACGCCCTGGCCCGTGCGGAGAGCATCGGGGCGACGGCGGTGACCCTGGAAGTGCGCGTGTCGAACCTGCCGGCGCGGGAGTTCTACCGCACGTACAGCTTTCGCGAGGCGTATCGCCGAAAGGCGTACTACCAGGATGGGGAGGACGCGTTCGCGATGGTCTTGACGCTCGAGGAAACACCTTCCCGCGGAGAGGGTTAGGAATGCGGTCGCGGAAGCGACGGAAGAACCTTGAACGCCCGCCCCCGGCTCGCTAGACTTCAGCTGTGGCCTTCCTTTTTCCCCATTCCCGAAAGACAAAAAAGGAGGTTCGAGCCCATGCAAAACCAGACGGAGTCTCTGTCGGAAGTCGACGCGGAGTACCGCCGCCTCCATGACGCCCACCAGGACCATGAGCACCGCCTTCAGGCTCTCGCCGGCAAGTCGCAGCTCTCTCAGGACGAGGAGATCGAAGAGAAGCGCTTGAAGAAGGAGAAGCTGGCCCTGAAAGATCGCATGGAGGCGATCGCCCGAAACCATCGCGAAGGGGTCCCCCACTGAAGTTTCCGCTGGCCCGCGAGGGATGGAAGTTCATCCTTCCCTCCCTCGCCCTGACGGTCGCGGCGGCCGCCACCGGCCATGCGATCTGGGCTTTCGCCCTGGCCGTCCCCACCGCGTTCCTGATCTCCTTCTTCCGCGACCCGGAACGGCATGCGGCACACGGGCCTGACACCATCGTCTCCCCCGCCGACGGTACGGTTCTTTCGATCGGCGCCGCGACGGAGGCTCCGCCCGGCGCGTCGCGGCGGATCTCGATCTTCATGTCCGTGTTCAACGTTCACGTCAATCGCGCTCCTGTTTCCGGCCTTCTCGCCGATTACGCCTATTGCCCCGGGCGAAAACTGGCGGCGTTTGCCGAGAAGGCCTCCCACGAGAACGAGCAGAACCTGATAACGGTCGCCGCACCGAAGGGGCGCGTCGCCTTCAAGCAGATCGCCGGCGCGCTCGCCCGGCGCATCGTGTTCTATCCGCGCCCCGGCGCGACGCTCGAACGCGGGGAGCGCGTCGGGATCATTCTCTTCGGGTCGCGGGTCGACCTGTTCGTTCCCGACGGCGCGGAGATCCTCGTCCAGAAGGGAGAGAAGGTGAAGGCGGCGCTGACCGGGCTCGCGCGTTGGAAGGCCGCCCCGAGCGCCGGAGAGCGGTCACCGGCGGCGCGATGACCGACTTTCCCCTGGGGCCCACCCCCGTCGCTCCGGCCGCCGGCGCTCCGCGCGCGCGCCTGCGTCCGCGCCGGTTGTCGCGGGAGCGGCTCCGCCGCGGGCTGTTTCTTCTGCCGACGTTGTTCACGGTCGGCAATCTCTTCTGCGGCTATCTCTCGCTGAAATCTTCCATCGACGGCACCTTCGAACGCGCGGCGCTTCTCATCATCCTCGCGGCCGTGCTCGACATGCTCGACGGCCGGATCGCGCGCCTGACCAACTCCGCCTCCGAGTTCGGCGAGGAATACGATTCGCTGGCGGACCTGGTCTCGTTCGGAGTCGCCCCCGCGGTCCTCGTCTATTCCTGGGGACTCGCGGATTTTCACCAGCTCGGCTTCGCCGTCTCCTTCTTCTTCGTCGTGTGCGGCTCGATGCGGCTCGCCCGCTTCAACATTCAGACGCACCTCGCCGACAAGAAGTACTTCGTCGGGCTGCCGATCCCGGCCGCCGCCGGCACCATCTGCACGCTCGTCCTGGCGACGCCCGAGCGCCTGGTGGATCGGGTCTGGATGACGGGCGCGCTCTGCGTGACGTTGGTGCTCTCTTACCTCATGATCTCGACGATCCGGTACCGCTCCTTCAAGGACGTCGACCTCCGCCGCCGCCGGCCCGCCTGGATTCTTCCGGCGATCGCGCTCTTCTTCATGGCAATCGCCTACCGTCCGATCGTCACTCTGCTCGTTCTCGCCTCGGTCTTCGCGGCGTCGGGGCCCGTGGCCAAGATCGTGGGATTCGTCCGGAGGAAAAAGAGCCCGTAGCAGTCAGCTATCAACTATCAGCTATCAGCTGTCGGCTGTCAGCTCTCAGTTATCGGTTCGTTTCCCGTTTCCCGTTTCCCGTTT
>DATNMZ010000376.1:0-3779 GCA_035602095.1 Thermoanaerobaculia bacterium | reverse complement strand
GTTCTCCGGACAGGCGGCCAGTGCCCGCTTGTAGGCCGCGGCCGCAGCGGTAGTGTCCTTCATCGTCCGCCGCGTGTGGCCGATGGCGATCCAGACGCCGGTTTCGCATTCGGCATTCGCCGGCTTCTCAGCGATCTTCTCGAGCAGCTTCAGCGTTTTCTCAGCATTGCTTTCCAGCGTCCATGTGAGAGCCGCCTGTGTCTCTGCTGCCTGGGCGAGGGCCGCGTTTCCCTCGCGGGCGGCGAGCTTGCGTGCATGCTCGAACGCCTCTCGGGCGTCAGCCGTCGCACGCGCCTTGAGGTAGGCGTGACCGAGAAGAAAGAATCCGTCCGCGGATTCTTTCTTCGAGAGCGCCAATGCGGCCTGAATCATCCCCGGAGCCGCCCGCCTCGTCAGACTGAGCTTGCTGGCGAAAGGCTCGGGTTCTTGGAATCCGGAGAAACGGAAGCGCTCCCTCTCCGCCGGGTCGAAGACGATGTAGGTCGGGAACGACGAGACACGACGCGTCCTGGCGGCCGTCGTTCGATCCACGTCCATTTTCAGGAGAACGAAATCAGATAGTTCGACCGAGACGCGGGGATCTGGAAACGTCCTGCGGTCCATTTCGAGGCAGGGCTTGCACCAGGCCGCCCAGAAGTCCACGAAAATCATCTTCTGCTCGGCCCGCGCGCGCTCAAAGGCGTGCTTCCAATCCCTTTCCCAGACCACCTCCGAGGCCGGGATCTCAGCCCCGAGAAGAAGGTTCAGCAGCGCGATCGCAGCGAGCGAAAGCATCCTGGCCTCCGTAATTTCACGCACTGCTCTCGCGGCGGATTCCGTAAACGGCCAATCGCTTGCCGGACGCCTCGGTCTCGCGTTCGAGGCTGGCGCCCAGACGTTGCGCGAGTCGAATGGATCGGGTGTTCTCGGGCTGGATGAGGCAGACGATGTGGTCGCGATCCAGGGTCGTGAAAGCGTGACGCACCGCGGCGCGCGTCCCTTCGAGGGCGTAGCCATTGCCCCAGGCGTTTCGCGCGAGGGCCCACCCCAGCTCGAAGCCCTGACCGCCCTCGGGGTTCAAGAAGCCCAGATGACCGATGAGCCGGCTCGTCGACCGTTCGACGACCGCCCAGATTCCGTAGCCGAGAAGCTGCCAGTGCCCCACGTACCTCGCCATCTGCCACCAGGCGTCGACACGGGAAAGGGGTCCCGCGCGGATGTAGCGCATCACCTCCGGGTCCGCGCTGATCTCCGCGTGGGCCTCGAAGTCGTCCGGCTGGAAGAGTCGGAGCTCGAGTCGATCGGTCAGGAGTTCTTTCACCGCGTGATGGTAGCTGGAATTGAAGATCTATTTTTTTCCTGAGCTTCAGCCGGCGGCAGTCGTGGACCTCGACACGGACACGGCTTCGAGCGGCACGCCCGAATGGCAGAGAGGGCATTCCCCCGGCGGCCACAGCCGGTAGGGCCGCCGGGCCACGGCCTCGACAGCCACGCCCTGCCGGGCGAAGAAGTCTTCGCCTGTCGAGCCCAGCACGAGAAGCGCGCCGACGACCGCCGGTCTTGCCCCGTGGGCCTGCAACTCGGCATACGTGCCCCGGGCCGCGGACCCGGCGCTCATGACGTCGTCCACGATCGCGATCCGGAGCCCGCGCACCCGCGGCGCAAACGCGGGCGGCAGGCGGTACGCGACTGGATACAAGCGGTTCGACACCGCCGGCATCACGCGTTCCGTGAACGCGAACTCGACGTCGAGCGCGGCGGCAATGGCCTGCGCGAGGAAGGCACCCCCGATGAGCGGGCCACACACTCCCTCGACGGCGTGCGCGCGGAGGGCGCCGGAGAGCTGAGCCACCAGGGGGCCGACCCGCCGCGGCTCCGCGAACAGGGCGTCCAGGTCCAGCCAGAGCTCACCGTGATGTCCGGACTCGAGTTGGAAATGACCCTGGCGGCCTGACACCAGCTTCAGGAACGCTTCCGCCGTCAAGGTAGTTATCAGTTATCAGTTATCAGTTTCGCTGATGGCTGACGGCGGAGAAGCCGTTGAAAGGGCTCCCGGCTACTCTTGCCGGCCGCCGATCAGATCGGATGGCTTCGGGGGCCCGTTCACCCAGTTGATGTCCCAGGGCGCGTCCACGGTGATGAAGAGGAGAGTGCCTTCTCCGGGCGTCGTCCAGGCCTCGTGCGCCATCTTGCTCGGAACGAAGTTGAAAGCGCCCGGCTTCAGAACCTCGCGCTTGCCCTCGCACTCGATGACGAATGTGCCGCTGACGATCGTGTGCGTCTCATTCGCCGTGTGCCAGTGCGTCGGGACGTGACTGTTCTTTGGAACGCGAATCATGAGCTTTGTCGCGCCGGTTTTTGGATCCATGTGCAGAATGGTGATCTCGGCGGACTTCTCGCCCAGCTCCGGAAAAATCCTCCCCCATTTCATCTGGTCGGGCTTGAGATTCAGCGCGTGGGAAGCCTCCGCCGCGGGCCGTTGCGAGGGAGGAGTCGCGGACTGCGTCGGCGCCTGGGCCCCCGCGGGCGGCCCGAGGCTTCCCAGAACACAAATCAGAAAAACCATGCTCGGACGAATCCTCATGAGCGATCTCCTTCTGTGATCAGGCCGCGGCGGCTTTCGCCGGCAGGATATCTGAAAAGGCGGCGACGAAGGCTTCCATCTCCTCGCGCTTCCCGATCGTGACGCGCAGCCAGGTCGCGAGCGACGGGAACTTGCGGCCGACGAGGATCTTTTTCTCGCGAAACGCCCGGATGATCGGCGTGACGTCGCTCCCCACATCGATCATCACGAAATTGGTCTCGGAAGGAATGACGCGCCGGCCGCGCTGTGTCATCGTCGCGATCAGCCAGCGCCGCGTATCGTTGAATGTCCGGCGCAGGCGCGGTACGAGATCGGCATCGGCGAGACTCGCCAGGGCGGCGGTCAGGACGGCGGCGTTGGCGTTGCTCCACGAGGCGTAGCGCGACAGCTGCGAGATCCTCTGTTCCGAGCCGACCGCGTAGCCCAGGCGCAACCCCGCCATCCCATAGATCTTCGAGAAGGTGCGGGCGACCACGACATTGGGATGCTTCTCGATCAGGCCGCACGCGGTTCGGTACCGCGGATCCTCGACGAAGTGGTGATACGCCTCATCCACGAGGATTGTCGCGGAGGCAGGGACGCGGTCGGCAAAGGCGGAGAGCTCGTCTCCCGTCACGATGGTTCCGGTCGGGTTGTTCGGGTTGCAGACATAGACGAGGCCGGTGTTCTCGTCGCAGGCCTTTGCCATCCGCGGGAGGTCGTGCCGGAAGTCCGCCGTCAGCGGCACCTTGATCGCCCGGGCCCGGACGACTCCCGCGAACTCGAGCACCGCCTCGAAAGTCGGCTCCGCCGCGACCGCGTTCTTCCCCGGACCCAGGAAAGCGGTGTCCGCCATCATGAGAATCTCCGAAGAGCCGCAGCCCAGCACGATCCGGCGGGAATCGACGCCGTGGTGCTTCGCGAGCGCCTCGCGCATCTCGCTCTCGAGGGAATCGGGATAACGGTTGGCGATGCGGTTGGAGCGCTCGAAGGCCTCGAGCGCTTTCGCCGAGGGGCCATACGGGTTCTCGTTGGCGTTCAACCGGACGACGTCCTCCGGCAGGTCCGGGCGAGCCGCGGTTGCGGCGGCACGCGCGAGCTTCGAATCGAGCAGGGCCGCCCCGGCGGCCGCGCCCAGGACTCCCGCGAATATGCGACGGGTGATCGCTGTCGACATGCGCTCCTCCTTGCGAATCCGCCGATCATCTCTCTTTTCTAATCGGGGCTCATCCCCCAG
>DATNMZ010000375.1:0-4834 GCA_035602095.1 Thermoanaerobaculia bacterium | reverse complement strand
TCGCCCGGCTCGAGGGCGCCGCGCTTTCGGAACGCATCGTCCTCTGGGTGGAGCAGGGCCGGGAAGCCGGCGCCGGGGAGGAAGCGCTCGCCGCTCGCGCGGGCGTTACGGCGGAGCGGATTCGAGCGCAGGCGGCGCCTGCGCTCGCGGCCGGTAGGATCCACGCTCTGAAGCGTTCGCCGGACCGCTACATCTCCGAAAGCGTGGTTGCGCGCGTCGCTGCCCGCGCTCTCGATGAGATGGCGCGCCTGCTCGCGCCGGGAGGCGCCGTTGGGGTTTCACGCCGGACGCTTCTCGCCCGCATTCTTCCCGATTCCGTCGAGCCGCGCTGGGCCGAAGCGATCGAATCGGCGCTCGTCGCGCGAGGCGCCTACACGCTCGCCGGGGAAGAGGCGCGGCCTCCGGGGCGCGATGACCTGGGCGGCGCCGACCGCGAGCTCTCGGCCCGGATCGCCGAGGCCTACCGCCGGCGGGGTCTCGATCCCCCGTCTCTTCCGGACGTCACGCGGGAGATCGGCCACAAGGAGCGGGTGGTCGAAGGCCTCGCCGGGTATCTCGTCAAGAAAGGATCCCTTCTTCGTCTTCCCGGAGGATGGCTGATCGCCCGGGAACCGGTCGATGATCTGGTCCGGACGCTGCGAGGGTCCGGCCGAGCCTCGATCGATGTCGGCGAGTTCAAGGAGATGTTCGGCTTGACGCGGCGGCTCGCCATTCCGCTGCTCGAGTACTTAGACGGCGCGAAGATCACGCGCCGCGTGGGCGACCGCCGGGACATCCTCCCCGGTTAGGCGCCGCGGCTCCGCCGGCCCTCGAAAAGAGCCTCGGAGCCCGCCCCTCAACCTCGGCGGCGGCCGCTTCTTCTTCAAACGAGATCGCCCGGTATGCGGCGGCGTGGGAAAGACCGCGCCGCCGGCCACGAGCGTACTCGCGGACATAGCGCAGGAGGAACCGCGCCGCGCCTTCCCGGGCGAACTGCGCGACGTGCGCGAGCTCGTGCGAGATCAGCCGCGCCCCCGAGGCCGAGCCGGACGCGATTTGCCCCGCCGCATGGCGCGACACGAAGACGTGACGTCCGATGGTCACGGCCTCCGCCGCGAGGAGGGCCGCAAATCCTCGCGCGAGGAGGCCGCCATGCAGGAGCACGCGTTTCGAGTGGAGAGGCCGTGTCCGGAGGGCGCGGGGACGGCGGAGGGCGAAAATCGGCGTGATGCCCGGGGACTAGGCCTTAGCGCCGCGGCTCCGCGGGCTCCGGAAGGCTTCTGCGGAGATTCGCGATTTGTTTCACCTCGGCGGAGTATCCGATCTGGCCGGTCATCGCGAGCTCGCCCCAGGAGTCCGCCGCCTGTCCGTTGACCCTCGCCGGCCGAAACTGCCAGCCCGCGATCCACTTGCGAAACGCGGCGATCAAAATCGGATCGCTCGCCTGAATCGCGATCGATCGCTCCGCGCGCCCCGCCGCGCTCACCTTCACCCACATCCGCAGGGAGAACGGGCCCTTGAAGGAGTCCGCGTACCAGGGCCGCTTTTTCAACACGGCGAGGGTATCGATCTGTTCGACCGGGAAGCTTCCGTCGGCCGGAGGAGGGACCGCGCCGAGGGCCTCGTACCACGCCGTGTCGGAGCCCCACTCGAACGGCACGGGGATCGGCGTCGAAGGCGTGACGGGAGTGAGAGTGATCTGTTCGATTTTCGGTGACCGCACTTCGACCGTCAGATCGACCCGAACGGGCACCCACGTGTCGACGGGCTGGCCGCTCTTGCGGGCGGGATCGAAGAGCCAGCGTTCGAACGATTTCTTGGTGTCCGCCGCGAGGGATGGGACGGGATCGCGCGGGCGCTTGGATGCCAGGACCTTGCCGGTGCGGTCGACGCGGACGGCGGCGTACAGGGCGCCTTCCACGACCTGCTCGGTGAACCCGGGTTTTTGCGGGATCGCCGCGGGAGATTCGGCGTTCACTCCGAACGGGTTTTCGGGAGGCAACCGCTCGATCCGCACCGCCGACGGGTCGGTCAAGCGCAGAGGCGCGGCGGCGGCGGATGGCGCGGGCGCCGTCGAGACCGTGGAACCGGGCGCGGGCGGTTCCTGCGCAGAAGCGGGAACCGCGGCAAAGAGGAGGAGGGCGGCGAGCGCCCCGCCGAAGCGTGCCCGAAGGTCCATGGAGCTGCGCGAGTATAGCCGGTCCGGGCGGCTACTTCGCGGAAAGCCAGTCGCGCCCGGCGCCCACTTCGACCGCCAGACGCACGCGCAGGCTCGCAGCTCCCTCCATGACCTCGCGCAGGAGGGCCGTCAAGGGCTCGACTTCCCTGTCGGGAGACTCGAGCACGAGCTCGTCGTGCACCTGCAGCACGAGCCGCGAAGCGAGTCCCTTCTCTTCCAGAGCACGGTCGAGACGAATCATCGCGATCTTGATGATGTCCGCGGCAGCGCCCTGAAAGGGAGCGTTCAGCGCCATGCGCTCCGCGTTTCCCCGCACGTTCGGGTTCGAGGCGGCGATCTCCGGAATGGGCCGCACGCGCCCGAACATCGTCGTGACCTCCCGCGTGCGGCGCGCCTCCTCGAGAATGCCGTCGAGACAGGCCCGCACCCGGGGAAACTGGGCGAAGTACGAGTCGACGTAGCTCTTCGCCTCCGAAGTGGAGACGCCGAGCTCCTTGCCGAGGGTGAACGGCGCCATTCCGTAGAGAAGCGCGAAGTTGATCCGCTTGGCGGCGAAGCGCATCTCCTGGCTGACGAGGTCGGCGGAGACCCCGAAAATCTTCGCCGCGGTGGCGCGGTGGATGTCCTCTTCCTGCTCGAACGCGCGGATCAACGCTTCGTCCCCGGAGAGGTGGGCCAGGATCCGCAGCTCGATCTGCGAGTAATCGGCCACGACGAGCTTGCCGCCGGAAGGCGCGATGAAGGCCTTGCGGATCTCTCGCCCCGCCTCCGTGCGGATCGGAATGTTCTGCAGGTTGGGATCCGATGAGGAGAGCCGTCCCGTGGCAGCGACCGTCTGCCGGAAAGACGAGTGGACGCGCCCCTGCGCGTCGGCGAGGGCCGGCAGCGCGTCCACATAGGTTCCCTTGAGCTTCGAGATCTCGCGGAACTCGAGGACGAGCTTCGGAAGGGGAAAGCCGCGTTCGGCGAGCTCGGTCAGGACTTCCACGCCGGTCGAGGACGTCTTCGTCTTCGCCGTCTTCTTCAACACGGGATAGCCGAGCTTTTCGAAGAGAATCTGTCCGAGCTTGACCGGTGAGTTGACGTTGAACTCCTCGCCCGCTTCCTGCCAGATCCGCTGCTCGAGAGCCCGGAGCTCCTTCTCCATCCGCGCGGAGATCTCGCGCAGGAGCGGCACGTCCACCGCGACGCCCGCGTTCTCCATCCGAGCGAGCACCGGTGTGAGCGGCCGCTCGATCTCCCGGTAGATCCTCTCGAGCGTCGGCCGGGCCGCGAGCTCTTCCGAGAGCGGCTCCGCAAGGATCGCGGCCGCGGCAGCCCGTTCGGCGAGCCAACGGTCCGCATTCGCGATCTCGTAACCCTCCGGGAGAGCGCAGGAAGTGACGCCGGCCTCCTTGTCGGAGAGCAGCTTCTGGCCGAGCCGTTGGAAAGCCATCGGCTCGAGCTCCGGGCTCGCCACTCCGGAGGAGAGGACGTACTGGGCGAGGCAGACGTCGAACAGGTCGCCCTCGACCCTCCGGCCCGCTCGGGCGAGAAGGGCGTCGAGCGGCTTCGCGTCGGCCATCCCGAAGGAGGCTCCCGGCCGGTCGATTTGCGACCACAGAGCCGCGACGGCGCGGGCG
Source organism: Thermoanaerobaculia bacterium (assembly GCA_035602095.1). Taxonomy (GTDB): domain Bacteria; phylum Acidobacteriota; class Thermoanaerobaculia; order UBA5066; family Gp7-AA6; genus JALYUA01. The sequence continues at coordinate 1,054 of DATNMZ010000375.1, read as the reverse complement.
TCCTCCTCCGCGATCTCGGCCGACCGGCCGTCGGAGAGCGCGAGCAGGGCCCGTCCGCCCCGGTTCAAGAGCGCGACGCCGGCGCGCTTGCCGCCGAAGGTGAAGCTCTCGCCCGAGGGCAGGCGTCGGGAGGTGATTTCGGGGGAAGTGGCGGAATCCCCCTGGATCTCCGCCGCGAGCGAGTGGAACTCGAGGCGCACGAAGAGCTCCTTGAGCCTTCCGAAATCGGGAGGGGAGCGGCGGAGAGCCTCGGGATCGAAGGGGATCGGGAGGTCCACCGGGATCTCGACCAGCCGGCGCGACAGAAGCGCCGCCTCGCGGTTACCTCGGAGGCTTTCGCCCACCTTCCCCTTGATCTCTTCCGCTTTTTCGAGCAGGGCCGGCAGACTGCCGTACTGGAGGATCCACTTCTTCGCGGTCACCTGCCCGACGCCGGGGACCCCCGGGACGTTGTCCACGCTGTCGCCCATCAGGGCGAGGACATCCGCCACCTGGCCGGGCTTGACTCCGAAGAACGTTTCCACGCCGGCCTCGTCCAGGAACGCCTCCTTGCCCGTGTGAAAGACGCGGACCCGGGGACCGACGAGCTGGAGCATGTCCTTGTCGGCCGTGACGATGACGACTTCGTATCCGCCGGCGGCCCCTTTTGTGGCGAGGGTCCCGATGACGTCGTCCGCCTCGAACCCGGGCAGCTCGAGAACCGGAATCTGATAGGCCTCGAGCAGCAGGCGGATGTCCGGCAGCTGGGAGGAAAGGTCATCCGCCATGGCCGGTCGGTTCGCCTTGTACGGCGCGTAGGCGTCATGGCGCTGGGTCCGCTCGGGCCCGTCCCACGCGACCGCGCACAGGTCCGGAGCGTGCTCCCGCAGCATCTTTCGAAGCATCGTGACGAATCCGTAGATGGCGTTGGTGGGCCGGCCGGCGGAAGTGGAGAGTCTCTGGATCGCGTGGTAGGCCCGATGGATGTTCGACATCGCGTCGACGAGGTACAGGGTCCGCGGCGGCATGGGGCAACGGATTGTAAGTTGTCAGGTTGTCCAGTTGTCCGATCGGC
>DATNMZ010000374.1:0-3019 GCA_035602095.1 Thermoanaerobaculia bacterium | reverse complement strand
GCGCCTGCGCGTAGGCCTGATGCACCTGTACTGACGGAGAAGCCGGGAAACGGGAAACGGGAAACGGGAAACGGGAAACGGGAAACGGGAAACGAACGCTAGCCGATCTCCATTTGCTGATGCTCGTCCGGCCACATTCTCTCAACCCTCCCGACGTCAACCCTTCACGCAGACCACCTGCTTCAACCGTGCCACGACTTCCACCAGATCCGAGGATTTCCGGATCACCTCCTCGATCGGCTTGTATGCGGAAGGGATCTCGTCCACGACCCCCGCGTCCTTGCGGCATTCGACTCCGGCGGTCTGCGCCTCCAGGTCCTCGCGGGAGAACCGCCGCTTCGCCTCGGTGCGCGACATCGCACGGCCCGCGCCGTGGGGCGCGCTGTCGAAGGCCTCGCGGTTCCCGAGCCCGCGCACGACGTACGAGGACGATCCCATCGAGCCGGGGATGATCCCGAGCTCCCCCTTCCCGGCGCGGATCGCGCCCTTTCGAGTCACGAGCACGGGCTCGCCGAAGTGGATCTCCTCTGCGACGTAGTTGTGATGGCAATCGACCGACGTCGTGATTCCGAGCTGTGCGACATCCCCTTCGAGCCCGAGCGCGAACGCGACCTGTCGCAGGACGCGTTCCATCAGGATTACCCGGTTCTGGTGCGCATAGTCCTGGCACCAATCGAGGTCCTCGCGGTATTGCGCGAACTCCCGCGTGCCGGCGAGGAAGTACGCCAGGTCCGGGTCCGGAAGGCTCTCGGAGAGGCGCTTCATCTCGCCCTTCGCGCGCCCGATGTGCTTCTCGGCGACCGTCTTCCCGATGTTGCGGCTGCCGGAGTGGAGCAGGACCCACAGCCTGCCGTCGTCTCCGTCGACGCAGATCTCGATGAAATGGTTGCCCCCGCCCAGGGTCCCGAGCTGGTGAAGCGCCCGGTCGGCTAGCGCGCCGTCGGCGGCGTTCGGGCGCCCGCGCGCCTCGATCCACCGGGAAGCCGCGCCGGCAGGCCGGCGGTTGCTCTCGCGTCCCACCGGGATCTCCCTTTCGATCGAGGCGCGCAGCTTCTTCAAGGCGGCCCCGTCGAGGCGGTCGGCGGGAAACGAGGTCTTCCTCGCCGACATGCCACAGCCGATGTCCACACCGACCGCGGCCGGGCAGATCGCTCCTTTCGTCGCGAGAACGCTCCCGACGGTCGCGCCCTTGCCCAGGTGCACGTCGGCCATCGCGGCGACGTGCCGGAAGACGAAGGGCAGCGCCGCCATGTTCTTCAGCTGCGCCATGGCCTCCGGCTCGATCCGGTCCGTCCAGACCTTCACGGGGACGCGGGCGTTCAATACGGTCTCGATGGGCATTTCTGGGTAGTTGTCAGTTCGTAGTTGTCAGTTATCAGTTCTCAGTTCTCAGTTCTCAGTTCTCAGTTTGGGAACCGTCCACCGAGGACGACACTCTAGACCCTGTTACGCTCTTTGCCGCGGAGGGCCGAGATGAATCCTCCACCGCGGGAACCCGACCGGACGGCGGAGAAAGAAACCACCCGGCTGGAGGCGTTCTCCGACGGGGTCTTCGCGATCGCGATCACGCTGCTCGTCCTCGACCTGAAGGTTCCGAAGCCGGCGGAGCTCGGGGACCGTTCTCTCTGGTCGGTGCTTCGCGACCAGTGGCCCGCCTTTCTCGCGTACTTCACCAGCTTCGCGACGATTCTCGTGATGTGGGTGAACCACCATGTCCTGTTCGGGCGGATCCGGCGCAGCGATCAGATGTTTCTGTTCTTGAACGGTTTTCTTCTCCTTTTCGTCGCGTTCGTTCCCTTTCCAACGGCGCTCCTCGCGCAATACCTCCGGGAGACGGACAGACGGCCTGGCGACGCGCACACCGCCGCCGCGGTCTACGCCGGGACGTACGTCATCCTCGCCATCGCCTTCAATCTGCTCTGGCACCATGCCGCCCGCGGACGGCGCCTCCTGGCCCACGACCTCCCGGAGGCCCGCATCCGCGAGATCACGCGCCAGTACGCCCCCGGAATCCCCGTCTACGGCGTCGCGGTCGCCCTCGCATTCGTGTCGGTGCCGGCGAGCTTCGGCCTCTGTCTGCTGCTCGCCCTGTTCTTCGCGTTCACCGGAGCAATGCCCCGGTTCTTCGAGCGCGGGACGGGATCTCCGGGGGGCTAGCTCCCCGCCATCTTCTCGATCTTCCGCCATTCGGCGTCCGTGACCGGCATGACCGAGAGGCGCGAGATCCGGACCAGAGGAAAGGAGCGGAAGAACGAGTCGGCCTTGATTTCCGCGAGCGTCACCGGACGCGAGAGCTTGCGGACCGGCGCCACGTCGACCGCGTGAAGCTTTCCCGCGGGATCCTTCGGATCCGGGTAGGCATCGCTCGCCGCCTTCGCCTCCGCGACGACGGCCTTCTCGCCCCCCGTGTGGTAGTAGAAGATGCGATCGCCCTTTTTCACCGACCGCAGGTGCTTCTGCGCGACGGGATTCCGGACGCCCGACCACACGGTCTTCTTCTCCCGCGCGAGGTCGTCGTACGAGTAGTGGGTGGGTTCTTCCTTGAAGAGCCAGTTCATTGGGAAGTTCTCAGTTATCAGTAGTCAGTTTTCAGTTCGTGACTCTCGTGGCCGCTCCCAGCCTGGAACTGACAACTGATAACTGATAACTGATAACTACTCTATCCCCAAATCCAATAGACTGTGCCGCGCACAAACAAACGCTTATCGAAGCAGGAGGACACATGCAGCGTCGCCAATGGATCGTTCTTTCCGCGGCCGTGCTGGCCGGAACCGGCATCGCTCTCGCCCAGACGTCCACCACCTCGACCACGACCACGACGACCTCGACCGCGACGACGGCTGCCGCGCCGCGGCGCGCGCCGAGCCCTCTCGGCACCGCGGCCACGCAGGTCGGCGGGACCTGGAGCGCTCCGGACAAGGATGGCGAGTCACGCTACCAGGGAGGCAAGTGGATCGAGGTCGTCTACAGCCGACCGATTCTCCGGGGGCGCCAGGACGTCTTCGGCAAGGGCGCGGAC
>DATNMZ010000373.1:0-3744 GCA_035602095.1 Thermoanaerobaculia bacterium | reverse complement strand
CTGCCGAGCCTGCGGATCAAGGGGTTTTACCTGGCGGTGACGACGCTCGCCGCCCAGTTCTTCATCGAGTGGGCGCTGACCAAGTTCTCCTGGTTCACCAACAACAATCCGTCCGGCGTCATCAGCGCGCAAAAGATGGTGATCCTGGGCTATCGATTCGACAGCCCCGTCCGCCGGTACCTCTTGACGCTCTCGCTCGTGTCGGTCCTCGCGCTCGCCGCAAAGAACCTCGTTCGCAGCCGCGTCGGGCGCGCGTGGATGGCGGTGCGCGACATGGACGTCGCGGCCGAAGTCATCGGGATTCCGATGCTGAAGACGAAGCTTCTCGCCTTCGGTGTGAGCTCCTTCTATTGCGGAATCGCCGGCGCGCTCTGGGCATTCGCCTATCTCGGGTCGGTCGAGCCGCAGGCCTTCGATCTCACGCGCTCCTTCCAGATCCTCTTCATGATCATCATCGGCGGCATGGGGAGCGTTCTCGGCTCGTTCCTCGGGGCGGGGTTCATCGTGCTGCTGCCGATCTTCTTGAACGTCACGGCCCACTCCCTCTTCTCGAGCGGCTTTTCGCAGAGTCTCGCGTCCAACCTCGAGCTCATGGCGTTCGGCGCCCTGATCATCTTCTTCCTGGCGGTCGAGCCGTACGGGCTCGCCCGCCTGTGGCAGACCGGAAAGGAGAAGCTTCGTCTCTGGCCGTTCCCGCACTGACGAATCCGGAAAAGCAACGATCTCTCATTCTGAGGAGGTATCGCGATGTTCCAGTCGGCAGGGATTCCCCGCAAGGCGACTCTGGTCGGAGTGGTTCTCCTCGCACTCGGCGCGGCGCTCGCTGCCCCCGCGCTCGCGCAGCAGGAGCAGTTCGTCCCGATGGCGAGCTACCGCGTCGGGCCCTACGCGGCCGGAGGAACCGGCACGTTCGGGGGCTTCATCGACTATCTCGACATGTTGAACCGCCGCGACGGCGGCATCAACGGCGTCAAGCTCACGTGGGAGGAGTGCGAGACCGAGTACAAGAACGACCGCGGCGTCGAGTGCTACGAGCGCCTGAAGACCAAGGGACCGACGGGCGCGGCGATGTTCAACTTCCTCTCGACCGGCATCACCTACGCCGTCATCGAGCGCGCGACCGCCGACAAGATTCCCGTGGTGTCGATCGGCTATGGCCGCGCGGACGCCTCCGACGGCCGGGTGTTCCCGTACGTCTTCCCCCTGGTGACCAACTACTGGAGCCAGAACACCGCCAAGATCAAGTTCATCGGGATGAAGGAAGGCGGGATGGGAAAGCTCAAGGGTAAGAAGATCATCAACCTGTACCACGGCTCCGCCTACGGCAAGGAGACGATTCCGATCCTGGACCTCCAGGCCAAGAAGTACGGTTTCACGGTCACGCACATCGAGGTTCCGCACCCCGGAAACGAGCAGGAATCGCAGTGGCTCCAGATCCGCCAGGCCAAGCCGGACTGGGTGATCCTCCGCGGCTGGGGCGTCATGAACCCGGTCGCTCTGAAGACCGCCGCCAAAGTCGGCTTCCCGCGCGACCGCATGGTCGGAGTGTGGTGGAGCGGCGCCGAAGAGGACATGATCCCCGCCGGGGACGCGGCGAAGGGCTTCATCGCCGCGGCCTTCCATCCCTCGGGCACGAACTTCCCCGTCTTGAAGGACATCCAGAAGCACGTGTATTCGGGCGGCCACAAGGGCAACCTCGAGGACGCCTCCCGCTACGGGAGCATCTACTACAACCGCGGCGTCATTCACGGGATCTTGAACTCCGAGGCGATTCGCACCGCGCAGGCCAAATTCGGCAAGAAACCGCTGACGGGAGAGCAGGTGCGCTGGGGCCTGGAAAACCTGAACATCGACGACAAGCGCTTGAAGGAGCTCGGAGCCGCCGGGCTCCTGCAGCCGATCAAGGTGTCCTGCTCGGACCACGAGGGAGGCGGAGCGGTGAAGTTCCAGCAATGGGACGGAAAGAAGTGGAACCTCATCACGGACTGGATCAAGTCGGACCAGTCGATCGTGCGTCCTCAGATCGAGGAGTCGGCGGCGGCGTACGCGAAGGAGAAGGGGATCACGCCGCGTGATTGCTCCAAAGAGTGAGGCTCCGGGGCGCCGGAGCCCCTTTCTCTCGATCAACAACATCGAGGTCATCTACGACCACGTGATCCTCGTGCTGAAGGGGGTCTCGCTCGAGGTCCAGGAAGGCAGGATCGTGGCCCTCCTCGGGGCCAACGGCGCGGGCAAGACGACGACGCTGAAAGCGATTTCGAACCTTCTCGCGACCGAGCGGGGCGCGGTGACCAAGGGCACGATCGAGTTTCGAGGCCACCGCATCGACAATCGGACCCCGCGCGACGTGGTCCGCCACGGCGTGGTCCAGGTCATGGAAGGCCGGCACTGCTTCGCGCATTTGACGGTCGAGGAGAACCTCCTGACGGGCGCGTTTGCCCGCCGTGCCTCCCGCGCCGAGATCCGGCGCGATCTCCAGAGGATTTACGGGCATTTTCCGCAGCTCGCGGCCCGGCGCCGCAGCCTCTCCGGTTACACGTCGGGCGGCGAGCAACAGATGACGGCGCTCGGACGGGCTCTGATGGCCCGGCCGAAAATGATCCTCTTGGACGAGCCCTCGATGGGCCTCGCGCCTCATCTCGTCGAGGAGATCTTCGAGATCGTCCGGACGCTGCATGGCGAAGGCGTCACGTTTCTGCTCGCCGAGCAGAACACCGCGGTGGCGCTGCGCTACGCCGACTACGGCTACATCCTGGAAAACGGGCGCGTGATGCTCGAGGGGACCGCGGAATCACTCTCCGGCAACGAAGACGTCAAGGAGTTCTATCTCGGGATCGCGGGCGCCGGGCGGCGAAGCTTCCGCGAGGCCAAGCACTATCGCAGGCGCAAGAGATGGCTGGCCTAGGGGACGGGAAACGGGAAAACGGAAAACGGGAAACGGGAATCGGGAAACGGGAAACGGGAAACGACCGATAACTGATAACTGTCACCTGACACCTGTCACCTGACACCTACCACCTCATGACTTACTACGACCTCTTGGAAACGCGAGACCCGGCGGAGCGGGAAGCGGCGCTCTTCTCGGCGCTGACCGCCTACCTCGAAGAGGGGCGGCGGCGGGCTCCAGCGCTCGCCCGGAGGCTCGAAGGGATCGAGAGCGCCCGGATCGCCGACCGCGCGGCCCTCGCGCGGCTCCCCGTGCTCCGCAAGTCGGACCTCGCCCTGCTCCAGCGCCGGGACCGCCCCTTCGGAGGGCTCGCGGCGATTTCCCCCGGAGAGGGAGGCCACGTCTTCGCCTCCCCGGGTCCCCTCTACGAAGTCGCCGCACGGCGCCCCGACTCCGGCGGCTTCGCGCGGGCGCTCTTCGCGGCAGGCTTTCGCCCGGGCGATCTCGTCTACAACACTTTCTCCTATCACTTCACCCCGGCCGGTCTCATGGTCGACGCGGGCGCGGCCGCGCTCGGGTGCGCCGTTTTCCCGGCGGGCGTCGGCCAGACCGAGATCCAGGTCGCCGCGATCGCCGACCTGCGGCCCCAGGGGTACGCGGGAACGCCCTCGTTCCTGAAGATCCTGCTCGAGAAGGGGCGGGAGACCGGCGCGGATCTCGCGAGCCTGCGGAAAGCCCTCGTCACCGGGGAAGCGCTGCCGGGCAGCCTGCGCGCGCACTTCGAAGAGCACGGCATTCGAGCGCTCCAGTGCTACTCCACCGCGGAACTGGGGGTCATCGCGTACGAGTCCGAAGCG
>DATNMZ010000372.1:0-2772 GCA_035602095.1 Thermoanaerobaculia bacterium | reverse complement strand
CTGGCGATCGCGGCGGCCGCCGTCTTCACGTCGATCGCGGAGGAGGTGCTCGACAACGAGACGTCGGGGTTCGACCGGTCCGTGAGCCTCGCGATCCACCGCTTCGACTCTCCCTTCCTGGATTTCACGATGCGGCTCTTCACGGCGGTCGGATCGCTCAAGATCGTCGTCCTGGCGCTCGCCCTCGTTTTCATCGGGGCGCTCCGCCGGCGCGATGCGCGGGCGGCCTGGTCCCTCGTCGCGGTCTTCGCCGCTGCCGAAACGATCAACTGGGTGCTCAAGCACCTGGTGGCCCGTACGCGCCCCAGCCTGTTCGAAGAGATCGCGACGCTCCACACCTACAGCTTTCCGAGCGGGCACGCAATGACCGGCGCGGCGGCGTACGGGATGATCGGCGTCGTGCTCGCGCGCGAGCACCCCCGTTGGCGCCCCGCTTTGAGCGTTGCCGTGCCCGCGCTCGTCTTCCTGATCGGCCTCTCGCGGATCTTTCTCGGCGTCCACTGGCCGACGGATGTCCTGGCCGGATGGGCGGCGGGGATGACGCTCCTTCTGGTCGGAGCCGCCGTGCTCGTCCTGCCCGCGCGCGTCGTCTCGCCGGCGTCCGGCTCCGACGCGTCGCCATGACTCTGCTCGCCCGGTCAGGAGGGGCGAGTCGGAGTTGTCGAGGTTTCGGGTTGCCAGCCCGACGGGCCGTGGGCGAACCGTTTGTTCTCGGCGAGTAGAAAAGCGCCCCCTTCCGGCGACCAGTCATAACGGTGGACCTCGACCGAGGGGCGCTCGACGCGGAGGACGTTGAACGAGTTGGGCTGGCCCCGGCCGCGCGTGGACGTCGCGGTCCCTGCCTGAACGATCAGAGCGACGTGCCCGCGGATTCGGTGCCGCTCCGTCGCGCCGCTCGCGTGGGGGGTGTGCAGGTGGCCGGCGAGCAGGATGTCCGCCTCACAGGCGACGAGCGCCTCCATCACATCGCTGGCCTGTTTGACGAGCTCCCTGTCGTGGTACGTCTCGGGCAGATCGATCGGGTGGTGAGTGACCACCATCCGGGTGACGGACCTTGGGAGGCCGCACAGGCGCTCGCGAAGGCTCGCGATCTGGTGGCGTGTGATTCGCCCGCGCTTGAAAGTCCGGGAGTGCGCGGTGTTGAGTCCGGCGATGGCGATCTCCGAGTCCGCGTAGAAGGGCTCGACGTCCTCGTTGATGAAGCGGCGGAAGTTGGAGAGGGGCGACGCGAACCGGGCCACGACGTTGTAAAGCGGGACGTCGTGGTTGCCGGGGACAGCGATCAGGACGCCCGGGAGCTTGTCGAGGAATTCCCGCGCCTGCCGAAACTGTCCGCGGCGGGCGCGCTGCGTCAGATCGCCGGAGATCGCGACGACGTCCGGCCGAAGGTCGCGAGCCGCCCGAACGATGGGATCGAGCGTCGACGGCGCGATTCTCCCGAAGTGCAGGTCGGAAAGGTGAAGGATCGTTCTCAAGCCGCACCTCGCGCGGAGCCGAGTTTCCCACGCCTCCGGGCGAACTCGGAACTCCGGCGGATGGAGCGGCTTGCCGGCAGGCGTATATATCGGAATGCTGGACGGCGGCCTCTCTAAGTCCTTCCTAAGAACACGGGCTTTTGGGGTCCGGCCCTGTTACATCCCTTCGTCGAGGACAGGCGCCGGCAAATCCGCCGGTGACCGACGAATCCTCCGAGGAGGTGTCTCATGCCGGCCGTTTCATTCCATCGCGTCTTTCGCCTTCTCACAATCTCCCTGCTGGCGGTCGTTGCCGGGCTGGCCGTTTCGAGCGCCCACGCCGAGAACGCCGACAAGACGCACCGCCAGGTCATCGTGCCGCAGGAGGATCGCTTTACGCCGTTCGCCTTAACGATCCGTTCTGGCGAGTCCGTCGAATGGATCAACATGGACACGGACGATCACACCGTCGTAAGCGACGATTTCTTCAACACCGCCGGTCACAACGGGACGGACGTGCTGATTCCGGGAACCGACAACAACCACGGCAAACCAGGCACGTTCCGCTTGCATTTCGAGAAGCCCGGAACCTTCGTCTATTACTGCAAGTTCCATTCGCATCTCGACGACGCCCACCAGCCGGCGGCACCCGGTCCTCGGGGCGGCATCCAGGATTCCCATGGCAACTTCGGGACGCCGATGATGGGCGTCATCACCGTGGTCTCTGGGGATCGAGGACAGGACTGAGAGCTAAGGAAAAGGAATCGCCCGGCCCCTCGCGGGGCCGGGCGCATGTCACAACCAAAGCGAGCGGGTTTTCGGTAGAGCTACGGCATCCTGTCGGCAACAAGCGCCGCTCGTCTCTAATCCCGCTCGGAGGGACCGGCCTTGAGCAGGCTTTCCCAGGCGCCCTCTTCCCGGCGTGCGAGCGCGTAGCCGCCGCTCTGGAAAACGTCCAGCCAGAGCGGGTGACGGGCCGGGCTGCACGTCACCGGCCATTGAAGGCGCGGGGGCGGAGGCGCGCTTTCGTCAATCGCCACCTCGCCCGTGCACTCCGATACGGGACACGGGAGATGCTTCACCATTGGATTTCTCGACTACCGTAGTACCAGTCGCCGTCCGTGGCTGTACGCCACCGCACCGAACGCCTCCTCTCGACCAGGAGGCGCTTCTCGAGGCAACCGGCCACTGGACGGCCGGGACCGCTACTTCTTCGGCCTCGCGGATTTTGCTCTCTGCCTCTCTACCTGGTCGAGCTCTCGCGCGAGCTCCTCGAGCCGAAGGAGGATTTCCTCGCTCCGTTGGCGCAGCCGGGCGA
>DATNMZ010000371.1:0-6622 GCA_035602095.1 Thermoanaerobaculia bacterium | reverse complement strand
GATGACCCCGTCAACGAGGGAAAGGTACCCAAAGTAGAGGCCCGACTGGATCGAAGCGGCGGTCGTCTTCCCGACGACGCGGTCGGGTCGCCGGATCTCGACCCGCCACAGCCGCGCCGCCTTCTCGAAGAGCGCCTCCGCGGAGATCGAGATCCCCGGAACGATGACGCCTCCCGCGTACTCCCCGCGCGCGGTCACGACGTCGAATGTCGTCGCGGTTCCGAAATCCACGACGATGCACGGCCCTCCGAGGCGCGCGTGCGCCGCGACCGCGTTCACGATGCGGTCCGCGCCGACCTCCTGGGGCACCTCGTAGAGGATGGGCATTCCGGTGCGGATCCCCGGCTCGATGAAGATCGGCTCGCGATCGAAGAGCTGTCGGAAGGCCTGGCGCATCGGGAAGCGCAGCGCGGGCACGACGCTCGCGACGATGACGTCGTCCGGCGGCATCCCGCCCGGGACGCGCCGGAGGAGGCCTTCGACGGAGAGAGCGATCTCGTCGGAGGTCGCGTCGCGCCGGCTCGTCAGACGCCAGTGCCGTAGCAGCTCCGCGCCCCGATAGAGACCCAGCACGGTGTTCGTGTTCCCCACGTCCACGGCGAGCAGGCCGTTCCCGGCCGCGTCCGCCTTCACCATCGCGCGAGCTCGCCCGTCGCGCAGACCGTCTCGCCGTTTTCCGTCGAGAGCCGGAGGAAGCCCTCGGGGGTGAGCCCGCGGTATTCCCCGGAGATCTCATCTCGTTCGCGCCGGACCGTCAGACGATCGCCCGGACGGTGGAGGCACATGCGCTCCCACCGCTCGACCTCCTTCTCCCAGCCCGGCACCGACAGCTCCCGGTCGAACCGATCGAGGAGAGCCTGCAGGAGCGGGGCGAGGAGCACCGGATGGCCGGTCTCCTGCTCGATCGTGGTCGCATTCGCGATGCCGAGCGAGTCTCCCGCCCCGAGGGCGTTCAAACCGAGTCCGATGGCGACGTAGGTGGCGTCCCCCTGCGTGCGCGACTCCGCCAGGATGCCCGCGAGCTTGCGGCCGCTCGCGTAGACGTCGTTCGGCCATTTGAGCGACGCTTTCAGGCCGGAGTGTTCAACGAGCGTGTCGCGAATCCAGCGGCCCACCGCGATCGGGATGAGCGAGAGCGGCTCGCCCGGTTGAGCGCGGCGCACGACGGTCAAGTAGATGCCGCGGCCCGGCGGCGCCATCCAGCGGCCCTTCCGGCCCCGCGCCAGCGTCTGCGACCGGGCCACCAGCACGGTGACCGGCAGCTCCTCCTCCTCGGCGAAATACGTCTCCACGATCTCGCGCGCCAGGTCGTTCGAGGAGCTCGCCGTCTCCAGAACGACGATGTTCTGGAGAATTCGCCAGCCCCGCGGGTCGAGAGATCCGCCGTCAAACGCGATCACGCCCGTCCCGAGGAAAGCGCCGCCCGGCGCTCCTCGAGCTCGATCAACCGCCGCCGGGTCTTCTCGACGACGGGCGGCGGAGCCCGGTCGACGAAGGAAGGGTTGCGCAGCTTGGCCGCGAGGCCCGAGATCTCCTCGTCGAGGCCCGCGAGCTTCTTCTCCAGATCGTGGCCGGTTCCCTTGCCCTCCGGCTCCGCAACCCGAAGGCCGAGAGAGAGCCCCGCGACCACATCCTTGAAAGCGGCGGAGTCGGGCGCCTCGAAGCGCAACTCGGAGACCCGGCCGAGATGCCGCAGAAGCGGCGAGAGAGGCCGCAACGATCCGACGAGATCTTCCTCCGGCGAATCCGGGGCGATCCACAGCTCAACGGGCTCCGTGGGAGACACCCCCCTCTCGCCGCGGAAGTTCCGGACGCGCGTCACGATCGCCCGGAGGGCCTCGATGACTCGTTCCGCGGCGGGATCGTCCCTCCTCGCGTCGCCCGTCGGAAAGGGAGAGGCGATGAGGGTCCCGGGGCGCCCGGTCGACTTTTCCCAGATCTCCTCGGTGAGGAACGGCATGAAGGGATGGAGCAGCGCGAGCGAATCGTCGAGGCAGCGGGCGAGCACTCCCCGGACCGTCGCGCGGGAGTCCTCGTCTCCGTCGCGGCCGGAGAGGACCGGCTTGACGATCTCGAGGTACGCGTCGCAGAGCTCGTGCCAGACGAACGCGTAGATCGCCCCCGCCGCCTCGTCGAATCGGAACTCGGTGAGATGCCGGTTGACGTCGCGCGCCGTCCCGGAGAGCCGGGAGAGGATCCAGCGGTCCGGCAGAGACAGGGACCGGTTCGCGAGGCTTGCCGGAACGTCTTGCCCGTCGAGCTGCGCGAGCGTGAAGCGCGCGGCGTTCCAGAGCTTCGTCGCGAAGTTGCGCGAGCCCGCCATCCGGCCGCGCTCGACGGACACGGTTGCGCCAGCCGACGCCGCGCTCGCGAGCGTGAAACGCACGGCGTCCGCGCCGAACTCCGTGATCGCCTCGAGCGGATCGATGACGTTTCCCTTCGTCTTCGACATCTTCTCGCCGCCGATGCGCACCAGCCCGTGCAGGTGAACGATCGAGAACGGGACCGTCCCGGTGAGGTGCAGGCCCGCCATGATCATCCGCGCCACCCAGAAGAAGAGGATGTCGTAGCCCGTGACGAGCACGTCCGTCGGGTAGAAGTCCTGGAAATCGGCGGTGCGCTCCGGCCAGCCGAAAACGGAGAAGGGCCAGAGCTGCGACGAGAACCACGTGTCGAGCACGTCCGGGTCCTGGAGAAGCGGCGCCGCTCCGCAGGTCGGGCACGCCGGCGGATCCTCCTCGGAGACCGTGAGGTGCCCGTTCGGGCACGTGAACGCCGGGATCCGATGCCCCCACCAGAGCTGCCGCGAGATGCACCAGTCGTGGATGTTGCGCATCCATTCGAAGTAGGTCTTCGTCCAGGACTCGGGAACGAATCGCACCGACCCGTCCTCGACCGCGCGGATCGCGGGCTCTGCCAGCGGCTGGACCTTCACGAACCACTGCTCGGAGAGATAAGGCTCGATGACCGCGTCGCAACGTTGACAGTGTCCGATCGACATCCGGTGCGCCTCGGTCGCGAGGAGGCGGCCTTCGGCTTCCAGGCGGGCGACCACCTGCTTGCGGGCCTCGAACCGGTCGAGCCCCGCGTACTCGCCAGCCTGCGCGGTCATTTTTCCGTCGGGCCCGATGACGGCGACCGCCGGGAGCCCATGGCGCTGGCCGGCCGCGAAGTCGTTCGCGTCGTGGGCCGGCGTCACCTTCACGATGCCCGTGCCGAACGCCCGGTCCACCAGGATCGCGTCCTCGACGATCGGGAGCTCGCGGCCGACGATCGGCAGGACGGCCGTCTTTCCCTTCAGCCGCGCGGACCTCGGATCGTCGGGATGGATCGCGAGGGCCGTGTCGCCCAGCATGGTCTCCGGCCGCGTCGTCGCGACGACCGCTCCCTCGGGGACGCCGGGGACGTCGTACCGGATCTTGTAGAGGTTGCCCTCGACTTCGCGATGGACGACTTCCAGGTCCGAGACGGCGGTCTCGCAGCGGGGACACCAGTTCACGACGTACCGGCCCCGGTAGATCAGGCCCTCTTCGTAGAGCTTCACAAACACGTGGCGGACGGCGTGGGACAGATCGGGGTCGAGGGTGAAGCGCTCCCGGGTCCAGTCGAGGGAGCAGCCGAGCCGTCTCATCTGGGCCTGGATCGTGTCCTTCGCTTCGGTTTTCCAGGCCCAGACGCGCTCGATGAACTTTTCGCGCCCGAGAACGTGCCGGTCGATGCCCTGCTTCGCGAGCTGCCGCTCGATCACCATCTGGGTTGCGATCCCGGCGTGATCCGTCCCCGGCACCCAGAGGACCCGGAACCCGAGCATCCGCTTCCAGCGCGCGAGGATGTCCTCGATCGTCCGGCCGTAGGCGTGCCCGATGTGAAGCTTCCCCGTCACATTCGGCGGCGGGATGACCATCGTGAAGCGCGGCGAGCCCGGGGGGCCCACGGGCTGGAACCTTCCCTCCGCCTCCCACACGGAGTACCAGCGATCCTCGAACGCGGCGGGATCGAAGGTCTTCGGCAGCCTCCGAGGGGAGTCCTCGGGCTCGGCAGGGGCTACGTTCTCGGGCATAAGGATAGGGCTCTGCAGCCCTTCCCTATATCAGAAAGCGGCCCCCTTCACTCGATCCCGCTCTCGAGCTCCTTGATCCGCTGCTTGATCACGATTTCGGCCATGTCGGGAATCACCTCCCAGGCGATCTCCCGGATGACCCTTTCGGAGAGCTTCTCGACGATGCGATCGGCCAGGCGGTCCATCTGTTCGTCGGTCATGTCGCCCGCGCCGCGCACGTCCGACAGGATCTGCGTGAGCAACGGGATCGGAGGGCGCTGAGCCGGCATCTCGGTCGGCGGTGCGGCGGCGCTGGTGGAGGACGCCGGAGGAGCCGGGGGCTCGGCCTCGCGGGGGGCGGGCGAGACATCCTCTTCCTCCGACGCGAAGGACTCCCGCGGAGCCTCACCAGACGCGTAGGGTATCGGTTCGTCGTCCTGCGCGGACGTGCCCATCGCGATCGATTCGTGTGCAGTCGCTTCGGACGGACCCGATGCGTAGGCGTAATCCCCCCGTCCGGACCGCGCCGACGAGCCTGGATCCGTCTCCTCGTCGTCCATTCTCTCCGCGGCGGATCGGCGGTCCGTTTCCGGAAATGGAAGGTCGCGAGGCGGCGCCTCTGCCTCGGGGCGGGGAGGAAAGGCCGCCCGGGAAATCGCGACGGTCGACGCCTCGGAGGAGGAATCGGGTGAGAACGGCCGACGCTGCGGCGCGGCCGCCGCCTCGGAACCGAAGGGCGGCGGGGACGCGCTCTTCTCCGGCTCTTCCCGAAGCCACTGCGGATCGTGCGCTGGTTCCCCCCGCCGGAGCGGTTGCTCGGCCAGTCCGGGAGTCGCGGAACCGTCGAGCTCGGAGCCGGAGCGGGGATGGGCCTTTTCGAACGCGGCGATCGCGGAATCGACGTCCCCCCGGCCGTACTCCTCCTCGAAGGGGTCGATCGCTTTCCGGTTCGGTGGGAGACGCACGGAGGCCGTGAAGTCCTCCGAGGAGAATCCCACGTCGAAGGGCGCCTCCTCCCTCGAAGACTTCGGGGCGGACGACGGCCCCGGCAGCGGCGGGATGGCGATCGCCGTGGTCGTCAGCATCGATCCCGATCGGAAGTCCCGGGAACCGACATTCGTTCGCACACGGTCGAGAAGCGCATCCACCTGGGCCAACAGCTGCTGGGAGTCGAAAGGCTTCGAAACGATCGCGTCCGCGCCGATCCTCTCGGCGCGCTCCCGGTCGAAGGGCTCGAAAGTGCCCGACAGCAGCACGACGGGAATGCGAGCGGTCGAGGGGTCTCCCTTGATGGCCTCGCAGACCTCGTAGCCGTTTTTTTCCGGCATCACCGCATCGGCGAGGATCAGGTCGGGCCGATCCTCGCGCACTTTTTCGAGCGCGCGGAGCCCGTTGGAGACACAAACGAGGTCGTATCCACTGTCGGAGAACGTCAGCTCCACGACTTTCTGAATGGTCAGACTGTCGTCGGCCAGCAGGATTTTCGTTGCCATGTTAAAAGGCGGTCACTCAAAAAGTTACACGTGGTCCGACGCTGTGTCAATCAAGAACAGCCGGCGGCCGCCGGTTGTCGCCTCGGAGAGTCCCGGGGACTCAGGCTTCCGCGCCCCAAACGGCTCCGAGGTATCGCCCCGGAGGCCGGCGGCCGAGTGTCTTCGCGAGAGCCCGGGAGGCCACGACGACCTTCGCCAGCGAGACCCCCGTTTCGATCCCGAGGCCGTCCAGGAGATACAGGACGTCTTCGGTCGCCACGTTGCCGGCGGCCCCCGGAGCGTAGGGGCAACCGCCGAGGCCTCCGGCGGCGGCGTCGAAGGTCGCAATCCCGCATTCGAGCCCGGCGTAGACGTTGGCGAGCGCCGTGCCCCGCGTGTCGTGAAAGTGAAGCGCGAGGACGCCTCGCGCGACGCCGGATTCATAGAGCGCTTCCACGACCTCGTAGACTCCCGAGGGCGTCGCGACCCCGATGGTGTCGCCCAGGGAGATCTCGTCGACGGGCAGGTCGAGGAGCTTGTGAACGACCTCCCGCACGGCGTCGGGGGAGACGGCGCCTTCGTAGGGGCAGCCGAACGCGGTCGAAACGTATCCGCGAACCCGGATTTTCTCCTCCTGCGCCCGAGTGACGACGGGCCGGAACCGCTCGATGGACTCGTCGATGCCCGCGTGGATGTTGTGCTGGTTGAAGGTCTCGGACGCGGCGGTGAAGACCGCGATCTCCCGCACCCCCGCCGCCATGGCGCGCTCCAGCCCGCGGAGGTTCGGCACGAGCGCGGGATAGCGCGTGCCGCTCCCGCGGTGAATGCGGCGGTAGACCTCCTCGGTGTCGGCGAGCTGCGGAATCGCCGCGGGAGACACGAAGGAGCCGACTTCGATCGCCTGGAGGCCGGACTCGGTCAGAAGATCCACGAACTCCGCGCGGGCTTCGACGGAGAGCGTCTCGGGCTCGTTCTGCAGGCCGTCTCGGGGGCCGACTTCATAGACGGCCACCCGCGGCGGCAGGTTCGGCCGCCGGATCGCGTGCTCCTCCCAGGGCTCCATGGGCGGAGGTTACCGCAGGTGCGAGTTGTCAGTTGTCAGTTGTCAGTT
>DATNMZ010000370.1:0-4030 GCA_035602095.1 Thermoanaerobaculia bacterium | reverse complement strand
CTCCGCGCCGAGGAATTCGCCGGTGGCTCCGGGTTGTAGATCGCCGGAGAGAGAAGTACAGCCGCCGCGAACATCTCCGGATACTTCAGGGCGAACCGCATTGCGCCGTACCCTCCCATGGACAGGCCACCGACCAGCCGGCCCTCGCGGCTCGTCAACACCCGAAAGCTCTTCTCGACATCGGGAATCAGCTCGGTGATGACCGCCGTTTCCATCTTCTCCTTGCGGTCCACGAACCAGCTCGTCCCGGCATCCGGCATGACGATGACCGTCGGGGGTATGTCGCCGCCCATGATCAGAGCGTCTGCGGTTTGCTGGATCCGCCCCTGGTTGACCCATTGGTACAGGTTGCCCCCGCTCCCGTGGAGCAGGTAGAGCGCCGGATATCGGAGGTTGGAGGCGTCGTAGCCGGTTGGGAGATACACGGCGTAGGTCCAGGAGCGGTTGAGCGCCGCCGACTTGAATTCCCGGGTGACGACGATACCGGCCACCGCTGGCGGCGCGAGAGCCAGCGAAATCAGACCCAGAACTACGGCTAGAAGTCGATGCCGCACGGCATGGACGGGCATTGGCACACCTCCGATATCGGGGTCTGATCTTTATTATACATTAAGCCGGCCAGCGGATGGTCCCGAAAGAGTCAGGCGATGCGGCTACTTCGGGGTCCAGGCGATCAAGACCGAGCCGCTTGGTGCCGTGCCGCCGATCTCGGGCTCGAGCGTGACTTCCAGCCGGTCGGGGCGCGAAGCGAGGGCCGGGTGCTCGGCAATCCGGCGCGCATGGCCTGCGGCATCCGGGCGCGCGTCGCCCAACGGGACCCAGGTCTCGCCGCAGAGCGCCCAGGCCCGGTAGACGCGGCCGGCGGGCGCGGGCGGGAAGTTCGAGAGGGTCAAGACCGCGATCGGCGAGCCCGGACGGTACCGATAGACGCCATGGATGCGTGAGTCCGGAGCGCCCGGCGCTGTCAGCCGCAGAGCCTGGGAGTCGCTCGATGTGAGCATGGTCAGCGCGCGCTCGTCGCGCGCGAGCTCCGTGTGGCCGGAGAGCAAGCGCCAGGCGAAGGCGCCGAGGATCGCGACTCCGGCCAGCGCCGCGACCAGCGGCGCCAACCGCACTCGAAGTGCCCGCATGCCCGCGCGGATGCGCGACTTGGCGGTGCCCAGCGGGAGCTTCAAGGCCGAGGCGATCTCGTCGTGCGAAAGCTGCTCGAAAAAAGCCAGGCCAAGGGCCTGACGTTGCGGTGGCGGAAGCTCTTCCAGAGCGCGTCTCAGCGCCGAGTGTCGGTACGCGTTCCAGACCTCCTCGGACTGGCCGGGCCCCGGTTCCGGAATGCTGGCGAGCCGCTCACCGTTCGGGTCCGCCTCGATTTGCGGGCGCCGGCTTCGCCGGCGCAGTTCGTTGGCGATCCGATAGTGGGCGATCTGCAGCAGCCACGGTCGAACCGGTCCGCGCTTCGAGTCATAGGTGGGAGCGTTCTTCCAGACGGCGAGGAAGACATCCTGCACGATGTCCTCCGCGGTCGGACGGCCGAGCGCCTGCGCCGCCATACCGAGGATGGTCGGAGCGTAGCGGGCATAGAGAAGGCCGATCGCGTCCTGTTTCCCGGACGCGAGGTCGCTCATCAGCGCCTCGTCGGAGACGTCCTTCTCGATAGCCGCCTCCTCCATGCTACCGCTCCCTCGCGAGCATGTGGCGTTCTTCCGCAGAGAGGTTCGGCAACCGGCGCAGAGCCGCGACGAGCTGCCAGATGTCTTCGTCGCTCCTCGAGGCGCCGAAGGCGGGCATGCCGGTCATGCGGATTCCATTCGAAACGATCCATTGGAGCTCGCCGTCCGAGCGAGCCTGAACGCGCGCCAGGGTGAGGCCCGGGGCCGGAGGGTTCAGGCTTGCTCCTCCTTCCGTCGGATCGACTCCCGGAGCCCCATGGCAGGCGACGCAGTGGCTTCGGAACAGGGCGAGTCCTGCGGCAATCGCCGCGGGCGAGCGGGCGAGTGGGTTGGTCCCCTTGGAGGCGTGGCGCTCGATGGAGCGGTTGATCGCAAAGGTGGCGAGCCGTTCCTCGAGCCGTCCCGGCGGTGTCGAGGCGGAGAAGTCGACGAGCCCGGCCGCGAGGACGATTCCCGCGCACAGAACGCCGAGCGCCGGGAGCAGAAGCAACCCGCCGATGGTTCGCAAGTCTCACTCGACGACTACGGTCAGCTTCATGTTGCCGTGCCCCGCGCCGCAGAAGTGGTGACAGATGGCTGTGAACGTGCCGGCGGACTGTGGAGTGACGGTTATCTGCTGGGTCTCTCCCGGGGTGAGGTCGGTGTCGATCTTCAACGGCCGAAGAAAAAAGCCGTGTGTGACGTCCTCGCTCGTGACGACGAGCTTGACGGTCTCCCCTTTCTTCAACGTTATCGTCGATGGAACGAACTCGAAGCGCTTGGCGGTGATTACGATCGCGCGGGGCTCTTCGGGGCGGTCCGCGGCGCTGGCTGTCACGACGAGGGCGGGGATCAGGAGAAGAGGGAGGAAGCGGGCGTACTTCACAGAGGGACTCCTTCTTTCAGCAGCTGCTGGATGCCGACGGTGCCTGCGTATTCGCGCAGCGTCAGCTCGATTTCTTCGATTCGGGGCGGCCTTCCCGCTCGCGCTCCGGGCTCCTCGATGACGCGCAGGCCGAGGTTTTGGAACGGCTTCTGCGGGTCGAAGGGAATCGGCTTCTTGGGGACCCCCGCCTCGGGGTCCGGGAACGCGAAGATCAGCGAGCGCGCCGCGATGTGAGTCGCGTGCCCCTCCGTATAGATGTGCTCGCGGTGAATGTGGCCGTACAGCACGGTCACGTTTTCGTAGGGGGCGAGCGCGTTCATCACCTCGTCTCCGTCTCCGGTGAACCACTCCCAGTCGGGACGCAGATCGAAGAGCGGGCGGTGGGTGAAGACGACGATCGGCGTGGTCGTCGAGAACCGCGCGAGATCCTTCTTGAGCCACGCGATCTGATCGGGGCCCACGTTGGGCCGTGCCAGCGAAACGTTGTCGAGCGCGATGAAGTGCACGCCCCGGTGGTCGAAGGCATAGTGCGTCTCGCCGAAGGCCTCCCGGAAAAGCTTGCCGCCGTCCAGGCCGGCATCGTGCTCGCCGGGAACGGACTTGACGAGAGGCACTTTCAGCCGACCGGCGATCTTCTGAAAAAGCCTCATCCGATCGGCGTGTTCTCCCGGGTTCTCGCTGTCGTGCGTCAGGTCTCCGGTGAAGAGGACGAGATCGGGGCGCTCTCGCAGACCGTTGACGATCTCCACCGCTTTCTCGAACGCCTGTGTGCCGAGAGGGTTGGGCGGCCCCGAGAAACCCACGTGGGTGTCGGAGAGCTGAACGAAGGAGAAGGGGGTCGGGGCCTCCCCGTTCTTCTTGCCGAGCAGCGCCGCGATCCGCCGGCCGCCGGCGGAGTCGCCCAGGAGCGGGGCCACCTGGAAGAGGGCGCCGACTCCGATCGAGGTGCCGGTGATCTTCAGGAACGTTCTTCGGTTGATGGGGTCTTTCATCCTTCCTCCTGGGAGGAGAGCCCGTCGCATTGGCGCGACCGGGCCCGGGGGTTGATCGTCTGAATCCGCGCGAGTTACCGTGAGGCGAGTCTTGCCGTCTGAACGGCAGTGGCGTTCGCAGGCCGGCTCGGAAGCTCCGGTGGCCCGGCCTTGGCCCAGTTCTCCCCGGAATCCGGCTGCGGCGGCTTCGGCTTGGAGGAAGCGGCTGAGGATGCGCAGGCGGCAGTAATCACTAGTGACAAAAGAGTCAGGACGAGGACACCGAGCTTCTTCTTCATGGCAACTCCTCTCGCAACCGAACCCGCTTCTTCGGGTTTCAGGGAGGAATACACCGCCACGCCGGCCTGGATTTGAGCCGCCGGACTTCTTCAGGAATCGTTCAGATTCGCGCCGTGCAAGAAAGGTTGACTTTCACCCCCTGGAGCCGCTATCCGGGTGGCTGTTTGGTGGCTGTTTTGCCGGCGCTGGAGCAGAGGATGAAGGTCGGGATCGTCGGGGGGATCGGG
>DATNMZ010000369.1:0-3102 GCA_035602095.1 Thermoanaerobaculia bacterium | reverse complement strand
GGCCGGCGGCTCCCGCTTCCGAGCGGAAACAGGATGTTATCGCCGTGTACCGGACCGGAAGGGATTCGGCGCGGAGGATCTCGTCGCGGTGCAGGTTGGTGACCGGCGTCTCGGAGGTGGAGATCAGATACAGGCCCTCCCGAGTCTTGAACAAGTCATCCTCGAACTTCGGCAGTTGACCGG
This sequence comes from Thermoanaerobaculia bacterium, assembly GCA_035602095.1. Lineage (GTDB taxonomy): Bacteria > Acidobacteriota > Thermoanaerobaculia > UBA5066 > Gp7-AA6 > JALYUA01. The sequence goes on along the minus strand of DATNMZ010000369.1, from coordinate 2,919 downwards.
TTCCGAAGAGCGACTCGGCGTTGGTGAGCGCGGGCGGAAGCACCTCCTCGTACCCGTGCTCGCGCGTATGGAGGTCGAGCATGAAGGCGCCGAGCGCGCGCGAGAGCCGTGCTCCCGCGCCCCGCAGTACCGTAAACCGCGCGCCGGCGAGCTTCGCCGCCCGCTCGAAATCGAGAATCCCGAGCGCCGGTCCGAGGTCCCAGTGCGGCAGCGGAGCGAACTCGAATCGCCGCGGCTCGCCCCACGTGCGCTCGAGGCGGTTGGCGGAATCGTCTTTGCCGCGAGGAACGCTCTCGTGAGGGACGTTGGGGATTCCCCTCTCGATCTCGGCAAGCTCGAGCTCCCGGCTCTCGACCTCCTCCTCGAGAGCGCGGACCTCCTCTTTGAGCTTTTTCATTTCCGCGACCGTTTCGGCATCCGGCCTGCCGCGCCCGACGGCCAGTTCGTTGCGGCGCCGCCGTTTCGCCTCGAGCCGGGTCACGCTCTCGCGCCGTTGCCGGTCGGACGCGACGAATCTCTCGATGCCGGAAGTCGCGTAGCGTTCCGGAAACTCGCGCAGGAGGGTCTCGGCGCTCTCCCGAAGTCTCTCGCGTGATAACATCGAAGACGTCGGTTTACATCGCGCGCGTGTTCGAGTCAACCGCTTGAGCCCCCCCTTCCAACTTCCCGACGTCGACTGCATCGTGGTGAACCGCGACGGCGGCGACTCGCTGTTCGCGGCCCTGCGCTCCCTCGAATCTCAGACGGGGATCGACCTTTCCATCATCGTGATCGACAACGCATCGGATCTCGCGGAACGCGAGCGCCTCGCGCGGGAGGCCCCGGAAGTACGAGTCGTCCCGTTCTCGCGCAACCTTGGATTCGCCGGCGCCGCCAACGAGGGCATCGCGAGGACGCGGTCGCCTTTCGTCCTGCTCTTGAACAATGACGCGGTCCTGCAAAGCGATTACGTCAGCCGGCTCGCCGCCCGGCTCGCCCTGGACGAGCGGCTCGCCGGGGTCCAGGGGCTCGTCCTGACGGCGGACGGAAAACGCATCGATTCCGCCGGTCTCGAGTGGAATCCGCGCCGGGAAGCCGTCCCTCTTCTGGCCGGAGTCGAACCGTCGCGGGCTCCGCGCGGCGTCTTCGAAGTCACCGGGGTTTCGGCGACGGCGGTCCTCTTTCGCCGCGCCGCGCTCGAGCGTGTGGCCCCCCTGGGCGAGGTCTTCGAGCCCTCCTTCTTCGCATACTACGAGGATGTCGATCTTTCGCTCCGCCTCGCGCGGGCCGGCTGGCGCTTCGCGTGCGATCCCGCGGCAGTGGCGCGCCATGAAGGCTCGCGGACGGGTTCCCGCACCCCCTGGAAGCGCGCGATCTGGCTCTCGCGCAACCGCTGGCGCACGCTCTTCCGCAATTTCGAACCGCGGCTCGTGCAGCGCGAGGTCCCCCGGCTTCTGCGGGCCGACCTTGCCCACGCCCGTACCCTCGGGTGGCGGGCGCCGCTGCTGCTCCTCTCGGTCTGGCCCGCCCTGGCGTTCGCGGCGGGCGCTCCGCGCGGCGACGCTGCGGGCGCGGACCGGCTGACGGACTGGCCGCGTACTTCCCCGTTCCCCGGGCCCCAGGCATCCCGGGCGCACCTGCCGGGCCGGGACCGGCTCCCGGGGTGAGCGCGCGGACGAACGCCCACCGCACGCGCGTCGCGGAAATTGCCGCCATCCTGGTCTCCTGGGGGGATGCGGAGGATCTGGAGGAGGCGGTGCGGTCGCTGGCGCAGGCGAGGCGGCGGATGACGCGTCCCGATCTGCGCGTCCGGCTCGTCGCCGTCGGCAACGGCGAAGGATCTGTGCGCGAGGAGCGGATCCGCGCGCTCTGGCCGGAAGCCGTCGTTCTCGTCAATCCGGTCAATCGCGGGCTCGGTCCCGCGGCCAACCAGGGCGCCGCGGCAACGGAAGCGGACGTTCTTCTCTTCTTGAATCCCGACACGCGCGCCGAAGAGGATCCGTTCTCCGCGCTCGCGGAAGGGTTCGACGCTCATCCCGAGGCCGCCGCGCTCGCGCCCCGGCTTCTCGACGCGCCGGCCGCTCCTGCGCCCGGAGGATCGAGCTCGAGACCGGCGGCCGGCCTTCGCCGGCCCCTCGCGCCGCCGGACCGGGAAGACCAGTTCACGTTCCAGCTCCGCCGCCTCCCGCGTCTCGCCTCCGACGCACGCGAGCTTCTCCTGCTCGAGCACCTGCGCCCGAACAGCACGGGACGGCGGCAGTCCCGATATGCGGACGAGGACCGCGACTCGCCTTTTCCCGTCGAGCAGGCCGCGGGCGCCGCTCTCGCGGTGCGCGCGGCGGCGTTCGAGACGATCGGGGGCTTCGACGAGAGTTTCGTGCCCGCATGGTTCGAGGACGTCGATCTCTGCGCCCGGCTCGCCGCCGAGGGGAAGATCCTCTACTGGCCCGCCGCGCGGTTCCGCCATGCGGGAGGCGTCTCCTCTGCCCGTCTCGGGTACGACCGCTTCCTCCCGATTCTCTATGCCAACGCGCTGCTTTACCGGCGCAAACACTACGGCCGGGCGTCGCGCGCGGTCTACCGCGCCCTGCTGGCGGGCGGGATTGCACTTCGGCTCGCCGGCATTCCGTTCCGGCCGAAGATGCCGCGCGACCGCGGCGAGGCGGCGCGCGCCTATCGAGCCGTGCTGCGGATCGCGCTCGGAATGAAGAGGAGCGAGTCGTGATGGCCACCGGCGAACGCTCTCGACCGGACGTCTCGATCATCGTCGTCTCTTTCAACGACGCCGAGGACTTGCGAGTTTCCCTGACCTCCGCGCTCGCGCAGCGCGGCGTGTCCCGCGAGGTCATCGTCGTCGACAACGCCTCGCGGGACGGCTCGCGGGAGGTGGCGAAGCAGCCCGGCGTCTCCGTCGTCGCCCTGCCGGAGAACGTCGGATTC
>DATNMZ010000368.1:0-2596 GCA_035602095.1 Thermoanaerobaculia bacterium | reverse complement strand
CAGGAGAAGGCGGAGTCGTACTCGCCCTCGGCCCTGCTCGAGTATCTGCTCGAAGCGAGCGGATACGCGGCGCTCTACGAGGGATCGGAAGAGCGAGAGGACGTTGCCCGCCGCGAGAACCTCCAGGAGCTCGTCAGCTCCGCCCGCGAATTCGAGCGGCGCAACGCCGAGGGCGCCGCGATTGCGGAGTACCTCGATGCGGTGTCGCTCGCGACGGACGCCGATGCCGTTCCCGCGGGCGGCGGCGCGGTCACGCTCTCGACCCTTCACGCGGCGAAAGGCCTCGAGTTCAAGGCGGTGTACGTCGTCGGGCTCGAAGAAGGCTATCTGCCGCACGGCAACTCCGGCGACGACCCCGAAGAGCTCGAGGAGGAGCGCCGGCTTCTCTACGTGGGGATGACGCGCGCGGAAGACCAGCTCACTCTGACGCTCGCACAGCGCCGCCTCGTGTACGGGAAGGTCCAGTTTCGCTCTCCCTCGCGCTTCTTAGACGAGCTGCCCGCCGGCGCGCTCGAGGAGCGCGTCGAACGCGCCGCCTCCCCGCAGCGATTCGCTTCTCCGGCGAACCGGTTTTCTCGCGTCGAGCCGGAGGACGAGCCGCAGGAGGAGGCGACGCTCGCCCGGGGGCGGCGCGTGCGCCACCCTCGCTACGGCTACGGCGTGATCCTCGCGCAGGAAGGGAGCGGCGAGGACACGCGCCTGACGGTCTATTTCGACCGCGCGGGCAAGAAGAAGTTCGTCGCGCGCTACGCGGACCTGACGCCGGCGTGATGGTTTTCGCGCGCTCGCCGGCGTGTCGAGGAGTGAGAACCGGCTCCTCGCCGGGGGTCAGCCGCCCGCGATCGGGTCGGAATTGTCAGTTGTTAGTTCCTATTCCCTGATTCCTTCATTCGTTTCCCGTTTCCCGTTTCCCGTTTCCCGTTTCCCGATTGCCGATCCCCGACCCGGGCGATCAGGGCGATCATCCGGCCCGCTCCCGCCCCGTCGCGCCGATAGCTTGCGAAGCGCTCGCCGCCGCAGCTCGTGCAGGCGGGGTGGACGGAGATCGACTCCGGCGGCACGCCGGCCGCCTCGAGCTGCGCCCGGTTGACCGCGGCGAGGTTCAGGTGGACGCGCCCGCGGCGCCCCCTCCGGAGGAACTCTCCGTCGAATCGGGCGGCGACGTCGTCTCCGACCTCGTAACAGCAAACGCCGATCGACGGGCCGATCCACACCTCGACCTCGTCCGCACGGGCGCCGAGCTCCTCCAGGGCGCCGACCGCGGCCCGGGCCGCCTCCACGGCCGACCCGCGCCAGCCCGCGTGGGCCGCCGCGACGGAGCCGCCGGTGCGCAGAAGGATCGGGACGCAGTCGGCCGACTGGACGACGAGCGCGACCCCCGTCAGGGCCGTCGCGAGGACGTCGCATTCTCCCGCGTCCCGCGTCCGTCCGTCCGGCGGCGCCTCCCGCACGACGGCAGCGGTCTTTCCGTGGACCTGCGTCGCGCGCACGATGGCGAGCGATTCCGCTTCGAGTGCGGCGGCGAAACGCCGGGCGAGGACCTCGCTCGGCGATGCGGCTCCCGGAGGAGCCAGGCCGCTGCCGGAGAAGCCGACGAGGACGCCCGGCGGACGGATCGCCGGGCGAAAGACCCACCCGTCGAGCCCGTGCGTTTCCGTCCACTCCGATTGCCGCACGCTTCGATTCTCGCACGCCCGCCGTGCTAAAATTTCGCGGTGTCCTCCGTCGAAACCGCTGACAGGACTCGGGTTTATCCCGTCATCGGGCTCGAGGTCCACGCCCAGCTGCTGACGCGCTCGAAGCTGTTCTGCCCGTGCCCGTCCGGTGTCGGTGCCGAGGCGAACCGGGACACCTGTCCCACCTGCCTCGGGTTTCCCGGAACTCTTCCGGTCTTGAACCGCGAGGCCGTCACCCTCGCGATGCGCCTGGCGATCGCCGCGGGCGCACAGATCCACCGGGACTCGCGCTTCTCCCGCAAGAACTATTTCTATCCGGACCTGCCGAAGGGCTACCAGATCACTCAGTACGACAGGCCCATTGCGACGGGCGGAGGGATCGAGATCGACACCCCGGCCGGACCGCGGACCATCCGGCTCACCCGCATTCACCTGGAAGAAGACGCCGGCAAGTCGCTCCACGACACGCCCTTCTCCGACGTGCCGGAGACCGTCACGCTCGTGGACTGGAACCGCGCGGGTGTGCCGCTCTGCGAGATCGTGAGCGAGCCCGAGATCCGAACCGCCGAGGAGGCCGCGAGCTACCTCACGGAGCTTCGGCGGCTGCTGCGGTTCGCGGGAGTCTCCGACGCGGACATGGAAAAAGGGAACCTCCGCTGCGACGCGAACGTGTCCGTCCGAGCCTCGGAGACGGGAGCGTACGGCACGCGCGTCGAGATCAAGAACTTGAACTCGATCCGTTTCGTCGCGAAGGCGATCGAGCACGAGATCGAGCGCCAGGAGGAGACGCTTCGGCGAGGCGAGCCGGTCGTGCTCGAGACGCGGCTCTGGGACGAGCGTGCCGGGCGCACGGTCTCGATGCGGGGCAAGGAAGAAGCCCAGGACTATCGCTACTTCCCGGAGCCGGACCTGGGGGCGCT
>DATNMZ010000367.1:0-5818 GCA_035602095.1 Thermoanaerobaculia bacterium | reverse complement strand
CCCGCGCCGCGCATGTGACGCCGGCCGGACCGCCCGGCCCGCCGCGCGCGGCCGCCGCCGGTTACGCTCTCCACCTCGACCGGGCGTCTCTCCGCGAGCTCGCGGCGCTCGGGTTCCGGCCAATCGTCAGCTTCCGGAGCGGGACCTCTTTCGAGTGCTCGCTCTTCGGACGGGAAGCTTTCGCCCCGCTCCGCTCGCGGGACGAGGTCCCCCACGCAAGCGCGGAAATCCCTTCCGATCGGGCGGCGCGGAGTCTCCCCGCGCCCACTCCGCCACCCGTTCCCGCGTCCGGGCCGTAGCCTCGCGAAAGCGCGAGAGCGGCAGCCGGCCGGCATCGCGGTCTTCGACGCCATCGAGACGGGCAAGCCCCGCGTCGAGGAGCTTGAGCGCGCCGCCCGGGGCGTCTCCGCGCGACAGCTTGTAGAACGCGGCGGCGATCTGGATCAAGCCCTGAAGGAGGCGCCGGGTCTTCCCCTTCTCGCCGAGCCACGCGGCTTCCCAGACCTCGTGCGCCTCGAAGTAAGCGCCCCGGTCAAAGAGCGCGCGGCCCCGGGACAGAAGCCGTCGGGTCTCGAGAAGCAAGGTAATAGGTGATAGGTGATAGGTGACAGGTGATCAGCCCTACCGCCTACCGCCTACCACCTACGACCTCATCTCTCGAAAGGGAAAACCGGGCTCCCCTAGAAGCTGACCTTTGCGGCGAGCTGGAGAATCCGGGAACCGAAGTTCGTGACCGGCGCTCCGAACCGCGTCAGGGATGCCGGGTTGTTGACGAGGACCAGCTGACCACCCGTCAGGTTGTAATACGTCGTCCGGACGGAAGTGACGTTCTTGTTGTTGAAGACGTTGAAGGCCTCCGCGATCAGCTCGACGTCGACGGGCCCGATGCCGATGTGCTTCGAGATGCGAGGATCGACCGAGAAGAACGAAGGCAGCCGGAAGCTGTTCCGCGAAAAACCCGGCGCGCGGTCGTTCGAGAAGTTCTGGTCGTTGTTCAAGTCGGTGTTGATCGTCGCGCTGTAGGGCTGACCCGTCTGGTAGGTCACGATCCCGGAAATCGACCAGCCGGTCGTGAAGAAGCGCACGACTCCGTTCGAGCTGTCGCGGCCGAAGTCGAGCGCCCAGAGGCCGCTGACCACGAGCCGGTGCCGGACGTCGTTGTCGCCGGGCGCCCAGTCCCCATTCAGATTGAGCGGGTCCTGAGCGTACTTGGCGTCGTCCGTGCCCGGCACGACGGCCGTAGCGTCCGGCTTGTTGTCCATCACCTTGCTGTAGGTGTACGCGAGGCGCGCCGTCCAGCTGTGCGAGTAGCGCTTCACGAGCTCCAGGGTCGCTCCGTTGTACTTGGAGCTCGCGGAGCTCTGAAACTCGATGATCCGGGCGAAGTTCGTGAAGGGACGGGGCCCGTTGTAGCGAATGTAAGAGGCGCTTCCGTCTCCCTGGATCGGGGTCGTCACGACCTCCGGGCCGGATTCGTTCAGGTCGGTGGAACGCGTCAGGTAAGCGCCGCGGACATAGAGATACCCGAGGGCGACCGAGATTTCCGGCGTCAGAGCGTGCTCGACGCCGGCGCTCGCCTGGGTGATCTTCGGGTTCTGATAATTGGGGTCCATCACGAAGATGGTCGGCTTCGGCAGGGTGATCCCGGTCGGCAGGCCCGCGAAGACGGCCGGGTAGGTGGGAGTCTGCGTTCCTGTGAACGTGATCGTCTGGACGTTGATCCCGTTGTTCGACGTCGCGGTCCCGTAGACGATCGACGGAGTCCGCCCGTAGAAGATCCCGTACCCGGCGCGGACGACCGTCCGGTCGTCGCCCTTCGGAGTCCACGCGATTCCGATCCGGGGCGCGATGTTGTTCTTGTCTGTCGCGATCCGATCCGTGCGCAGTCCCGCGGCGAGCAGCTGCGCGTCGGGGTTCTGGACGGACGGCTGATGGACGTCCTGCAGGTCGTAGCGGACTCCGGCGTTCAAGGTCAGGTTGGGGAAAATCCGCCACTCGTCGGACACGAACGCCGCGTACTCGCGCAGGTTCGGATTCGTGAACGGACCGCTCGTGCCGGGCCCGGGGAACGCCTGCAGGTACCGGGTCGGAGTGCCCTTGTTGAAGTTCGCGATGCTCGAGAACGTGTAGGAGCCGTAGAAGTTGCCCGGGAAGAAATTCAGGATGTCGTCCTTGTTGTAGTCGAAGCCCGCCTTGAAAGTGTGGTTGCCGGAGAGAACGGTCGCCGTGTCCGCGGCCTGGTAGCGCTTGATCGTGGTCTCGCGGGGCGAGAACGAGTTCCGGCCGATCGTCAGGACCGTCTGGCCGCCTTGCTGGACGATGCCCTCCGGGTTCGCGCTGTTCGCGAGCCCCGGCTCGCTGTCCTTCGCGTACTGGCCGCGGAGCTCGTTGAACAGCGTCGCGGAAAAGGAAGAAGCGAGGGAGCCGGCGATCGTGTCCGTCTTCACCAGGGAGTTGCCGGTGTGCTCGATCGAGTTGGTCGCTCCTCCGTTCTCGAAGTTCCCTCCGGTGAAGTTCTGGCGGTTGTACCGCAGCGTCACGTGGTTCGTGGCGCTGGCCTCGTAGTCCGCCTTCAAGAGGTAGACGTCCTGGTTCTGGATCCGGTTCCAGCTCTGGGAGAGGGGCAGGAGCCGGTTGTAGCCCGCGAGCGTATCCGGGTCGCTCGGCAGGCTCGAGAGAGGCGGAAGCGGGTTCACCGTATTCGGAATCGTGTTGCGCTGCCCGTCGTAGTTCGCGAAGAAGAACAGCTTGTCCCGGAGAATCGGGCCGCCCACGCTCGCGCCGAACTGGTCGAAGTGGTACGGCGCCTTCGGGCGGCCGTTGAACTCGTCGATGTAGTTGATCGCGTTGAGCGACTTGTCCCGGTAGAAATAGAAGCCGGTTCCGTGGAAGTCGTTCGTGCCCGACTTCGTCACGACGTTGATCACCGCGCCTCCGGCCCGGCCATACTCGGCGCCATAGGCATTGCGGTTCACCTGGAATTCCTTCACGGCGTCCTGGCTGAACTGATAGGGAGCCCGGCCCGAGCCGGTGCGCCCGAGCGCCTGTCCGAAGAACGTGTTGTTGTTGTCCGCGCCATCCACGATCAGGCTGTTCAGAGTCCCGCGCTGGCCGGCGAAACTGATGTCGCCCAACCGCACGTCCCGCACGACACCGGGCGTCGTGAGCACGAAGTCGATGAAGTTGCGCCCGTTCGTCGGCAGGTTCTCGATCAGCTTCTGCCCGACGACCGACTCCTGTTGCGACTGCGTTGCCTCGATGAGCGGCGCTTCGCTCGAGACCGTCACCGTTGCCCGCACCCCGGCGACGTCCATCTTCAGAATCACCTTCTCCTGACCGCCGACCGAAACCGTGACGTTCGAGACCTTCGTCGAGGAGAAGCCGGAGAGCTCCGAGCCAACGGTGTAGCGGCCGACGGGCAGAAGCGGGACGGTGAACCCCCCGACCGTCCCGGATGTCGTGTTCTTGGCAGCGCCCGTGTCGACGTTGGTCACCGTGACCGTTGCGCCGGGAAGCCCGCCCCCGTTCGAGTCGACGACGTTGCCGGTGATCGAGCCCGTCGGGCTCTGCCCCGAGAGCGGGATCGCGGCCGCCGCGAAGAGCGCGAGGGCGCACAGAATTCGAACCCGAATGATGCCTCTCTTCATGGACAACTCCTCTTTCTCTTTCTTCCCTCGTTTTGCGACTTCGGGCTCAATTCGATTCGGTGAGCCGCCCTTCGGGAAGGCTCGGCGCGAGAAACCAGTTTTCGTTCGGGTGCGGGTCGAGCGTTTTTCGCTTCCGCGCGTCCTCGACGAGCAGGTCGCGGAGAGATCGGTCGGCCTCGGAGACCCGCGGGCACCTCGTCCACACGGGATACCCGCCGCCGCCCGCGGCGCGATAGGAATTGATCGCGACCCTGAGAACGTCGTCATCCGCCACCGGGCGGCCGCTCCGGCGGAGAAAGAGCAGCCGTTTCCCCTCCGGCCGCGTCGGGTCGAGGGCGTATTCGGCTCCGTCCATGGTGTCGCAGTTGTACCCGAAGACCGACGGATTGCGCTTCCAGACGGGCTGCCCGTCCTGCGTCGAGATCCCGGAGATGCACCGGCCCGCGGCCTCGAGCGCCTCCCGCACCTGCCTTCCGGTCGCGCGCACCGTGACGAGCCTGTTCTCGTAGGGATAGAAGGCCCAGACCTGCCGGAGGGTCAGCGGCCCGGCGGACCAGACGGGAAGGCTTCCCGGCAGGAGCGAGGCGAAAGACAGATCGGCGCGTCCCTCCCGCCGCTGGAGCTCGTGCAGCCAGTCCATCACGCCGTTGTCCGCCGTCCGGGAGTCGCGCACGGAAACAGGCGCCGCGAGCGTCGCGACGGTTTCCTGGAGCGCCGTCATCGCCGCCGCGTGCTCGGGCGCCACGATCCGCGCAAGCTCGGGATCCGGCGCGATCCCTTTCATCGGCAGGTTTCGCCCCGAGACGCTCTCGACGGCCCAGTGCGAGCCTTTCCGGGCGAGCTTCAGATCGAACCGGGTCAGCACGTTGCCGTATCGGCCCGGCTGCGAGATCCACGTGTTCCCGAGCCTCTGCGGCTCGATCACCGTGTGCGTGTGCCCGGTCAGCAGGAGATCGATCCCGGACACTTCCGTCGCGATCGCGTAACCCTGGTTCTCGTCGCCCGTGCCCCGGTCCTCGCCGGTCGAGAGGTCCTTTTCGAAGCCCTGGTGGGTGATGACGAGGACGACGTCGCACTTCTCTTTTCCTCGGAGGATCGGCACGAACCGGCGCGCCGCCTCGACGCTGTCCGAGAATCGGAGACCGGAGATGTTGGCCGGCGGCTCCCAGCCGGCCACGTTCTTCGTCGTCAGCCCGAGGATCCCGATTCGAACCCCCGCGACGGTCCGGATCTTGTAGGGCGGGAATGCCGGACTCCCATCTTCCCGGAGAATGTTCGCCGACAGAAAAGGAAACCGTGCCTGCTTCCGGGAAGCGTCGAGGCGGGCAAGCCCGAAGTCGAACTCGTGGTTTCCGACCGCCATCGCGTCGTAGGCAAGCGCGTTCATCGCCCGGATGGTCGGGTCGTCGGCATTCGCGCGCGAGCGGAAGGCGACCGCCTGCATCGGCGTCCCCTGGATCGTGTCTCCCGAATCGAGGAGGAGGGTCGACGCGTTCTCGGCGCGGGCGGCGCGGACCGCGGTCGCGATCCGGGCGAGGCCATCGCCGAAGTCGCGGTCGGCGAGCTCGTCGTGCGGATCGACGTGACCGTGCAGATCGGAGGTGTGAAGGATGGTGAGCGTCGCCGCGGGCGCGGGAAGCGCGAGGAGCATTCCAGCGAACAGCAGCAGGCCGCGGGAGAGCGCGGAAAGAGTGCGGATGTTGTGTCCCCTTGAGAGTCGAGAGCGCGAAGTACATCATCGCGCCGCGCCCGGGTCAATGCCACGGAACCTGTGCAATCCGCGCGGTTAGAATTCCGGCATGGCGAGAATTTCGGAACCGATCGCGATTTCCCGCCGCAAGAGGAAGAAGAAGACGGGCCTTCGCAACGCGACATCCCAAAGCCGAGCCCGAACCCGAACCCGGACGCCGCGCCCGCGGCTGCCGCGCGAGACGCTCGAGGAAAAGCGGCGCCGCGCCCGCGCCGTCTTCACGAGGCTCGCGGAAGCGTATCCGGACGCGCGCTGCTCTCTGAATTTCTCATCGCCGCTCGAGCTTCTCGTCGCGACGGTGCTCTCCGCCCAGTGCACGGACGTCCGGGTCAACCTCGTGACGCCCGCCCTGTTCGCGAAATACAGAACGGCGGCGGATTATGCGCGGGCGGCTCCGGGGGAGCTCGAAGAGGACATCCGC
>DATNMZ010000366.1:0-12730 GCA_035602095.1 Thermoanaerobaculia bacterium | reverse complement strand
CCGTCGATGGGAACGATCGCGAAGATCCTTCTCGCGATGGTCGGAGCGCGCAGCGCCGCGATGGCCCACAACCGTCTGGCCGACCGCGAGATCGACGCGGCGAATCCGCGAACGGCGGCCCGCGCGCTGCCCGCCGGAACGCTCTCTCCCACTTTCGTGAAGATTTTTCTGGTGGCGTCGACCCTGCTGTTCCTCGGAGCGGCGGCATCGCTGAATCGGCTGACGCTTTTTCTCTCTCCGATTGCCCTCGGCCTGATCTTTCTCTATTCGTATACGAAGCGGTTCACCTGGGCCTCCCACTTCGTTCTCGGCCTCTGCCTCTCCCTCGCCCCCGCGGGCGCCTGGATCGCGGTGCGCGGCTCGCTCTCGCTCGAGCCGGTGCTGCTCGGCCTGGCGGTGGTCTTGTGGACCGCGGGTTTCGACGTCATCTACGCGCTGCAGGATGAAGAGCACGACCGGCGGTCGGGCCTGCGCTCGATCCCCGCGCGCTGGGGAGCTGCCCGGGCGCTCGTGATTTCCGCGATCCTTCACGCGGCGATGATCCCGATCCTCGTCGCGGTTCTGAGACTCGCGCAGGGAGGCGCGCTCTTCGCCGCGGGAATCGCGGTGACGGCTGTCGCCCTCGTCTACCAGCACGCCATCGTTCGACCGGGCGATCTCTCCCGGGTCAACGCGGCGTTCTTCACCGCAAACGGATTCGCCTCCCTGGCTCTCGCGATCTTCGGAATCGCGGACGTCCTGGTTGGGTGATCGGAGTCGGGAAACGGGAAACGGCCGCGTATTCCCTATTTCGTTTTCCGGCTTCTGGCTGACAGCTGAGAGCCGACAGCCAACCCCGTCGGCGCTCGCAGAGTAAAATCTCGACACGAATGGCGATCCCGTCGGAAGGCGACGTCAAGCTGCGGCACGTGGCGATCGACGGTCCGATCGGGGTCGGCAAGACCTCACTCGTCGAGCTGCTCGCCAAACGGTTCCATGGCACGCAGATCCTCGAGGACGTCGACAATCCCTTTCTCGGGGAGTTCTACAAGAAGAAAAAAGGCTCCGCGTTTCAGACCCAGTTGTTCTTTCTGCTCTCGAGATACCAGCAGCAGCGGGAGATCGCGCAGATCGATCTCTTCACGACTCTCGTGGTCGCGGACTACCACTTTCCGAAGGACAAGATCTTCGCGTGCCTGAACCTGGACGACTCGGAGCTCCTGATCTACGACCGGCTCTACTCGCTTCTCTCGGAGAGCCTCCCGAAGCCGGACCTGGTCATCTACCTCCAGGGATCGCTCGAGACCTGCTTGAAGCGCATCAAGAAGCGCTCGCGGTCGATCGAGAAGGGGATCACGCCCGAGTACCTCGCGCAGCTGATCGAGGCCTACAACTACTACTTCTACCATTACGAGGAGACTCCGCTCCTGGTCGTGGACACCAACGAAATCGACTTCGTCAACCGCTCCGCCGACTTCGACGACCTGGTCGCCCAGATCCAGAGGGCAAAGCGCGGAGTGCAGTACTACGTCCCGGCCGCCCATCCCTGAGTAGTTATCAGTTGTCAGTTGTCAGTTTCTAGGCACCCTGAGGACGCTGCGCGGGAATGGTCGGCCAGAACTGAAAACTGACGACTGATAACTGACGACTTCCGACGGCGTATAATTCCCGTACGCCCTTTTCGGCGGCGATCCGGTTTTTCCGGACGTCGACCGGGAGGAAAGGAGCGCGACATGGCCAGCCTCTCGGAAACCTCGCCCGTCTCCGTCCCCGCCCTCGTCTCCGCCAAAGGACGGGAAAAGATCGCGATGATGACGGCTTACGACGCGCCGTCCGCCGCCCTCTTGGACTCCGCCGGGATCGACGTCCTGCTGGTCGGCGACTCGGTCGAGATGACCGTCTACGGCCGGCCGAACACGCTCGCGGCGACGATGGACTCCATGGTTCGCCACACGCGCGCCGTCTCCGATGCGGTCCGGCGAGCGCTCGTCGTGGGCGACATGCCCTTTCTTTCCTACCAGGCGGACGCGCGAGAGGCCGTGGTCAACGCCGGACGGTTTCTCGCCGATGGCGGCTGCTCCGCGATCAAGGTCGAAGGCGGGCGCCGCGTGCTCCCCGCGATCGAGGCGATTCTCGCCGCCGACATTCCGGTCATGGGCCACGTCGGCTTGACGCCGCAGTCGTATCGAAAGTTCGGCGGCTTCAAGCTGCAGGGGAAGAACGCCGGGGACGCCGCGGAGATCCGGCAGGACGCGGAGGCTCTCGCGCAGGCCGGCTGCTTCGCGCTCGTGCTCGAGTGCGTTCCGGAGGGACTCGCCGCCGAAATCACGCGCGATCTCGCGATCCCGACCATCGGGATCGGCGCCGGCGCCTCCTGCGACGGACAGGTGCTCGTCTTCCACGACGTGATGGGCCTGACCGGCTCCGCGACTCCGCGGTTCGCGCGGCGCTACGCGGAGCTTGCGCCCGTCATCGAGGAGGCGGCCCGCGCGTTCGCCCGAGACGTCAAGGAGGGCGCGTTCCCGAGCGCGGCCGAGTCTTTCTCGGGCGGCGCCACCCCCGCGCTGCGGCGCATCTACTGAAGAAAACGTCGGCAACGCCGTTCGAATTGGTCCCGCAGGGACGGGGCGTTGCCCGCGGGCTTTGAGGCTCTTCCGATGAAGACGATTCATTCTCTCCGAGATTTGCGCGCGGAGCTCGCCACGGCCCGGAACGACGGCAAGACCGTCGGGTTCGTCCCGACGATGGGAGCTCTCCACGAGGGACACCTTTCGCTCGTGCGCCGGGCGAAGAAAGAATGCGGCATCGCGGCCGTGTCCATCTTCGTCAACCCTCTTCAATTCGGCCCCGGGGAGGACTTCGCGCGCTATCCCCGCCGCCCGGAAGAGGACGCAGGACTCCTCGCGTCCGCCGGGGCGGACCTGCTGTACGCCCCCCCGAGCGACGGTTTCTTCCCTCCCGGTTTTTCCACCGCCGTCGAGGTCTCCGGCGTGACCGAAGGCGGCGAAGGCGCCATTCGGCCGGGACACTTCCGGGGTGTCGCCACCATCGTGGCGCGGCTCTTCCTCCAGGTAGCGCCCGACGCCGCCTACTTCGGCCGCAAGGACCTTCAGCAGGTCGCCGTCGTGCGCCGGATGGTCCGCGATCTCGACTTCCCGATCCGAATCGTCGCCTGCGAGACCGTGCGCTACCCGGATGGCCTCGCGATGTCTTCCCGCAACGCCTATCTCTCCGCCGAGGAGCGAGCGCGCGCGGCGGCGCTTTCCCGGGCGCTCTTCGCGGCGCGGGACCGGGCGGCGGCCGGCGAGAGGGAGACAGGTGCCCTGGAGCGGGAGACCCGGCTTGCTCTGGAGGCCGCAGGTCTCTCGGTGGACTACGTCGAAGCCGTCGACGCGGAGACGATGGAGCGCGCGACCCGCGTGGGACCCGGCGTCGCCTTGACCGCGGGTGTACGCCTCGGGAAGACGCGCCTGATCGATAATGTTCTGCTCGAAGCAGAAAGGACCCCACCGTGACCGCCACAGAAGCTCCCGCGCCTCCGGCGGCGCCCGCCGCTCTTTCCGAGCCGCTCGTCCTGGCCGGCAAGACCTTCCGTTCCCGACTGATCGTCGGGACGGGCAAGTACGCGACCTTTCCCTTGATGCGCGACGCGCTGGAGGAATCCGCCGCCGAGATCGTCACCGTCGCGGTGCGGCGGATCAACCTGACCGACCGGGCGAAGGAGTCGCTCCTCGACTTCGTCCCTCGCGGCATGACGATCCTCCCGAACACCGCCGGTTGCTTCAACGCGGAGGACGCCGTGCGCGCGGCGCGCCTCGGCCGGGAGGTCGGCCTTTCCGAGTGGGTCAAGCTCGAAGTGCTCGGAGACGAGCAGACCCTCTGGCCGGACAACGAGGAGCTGCTCGCGGCGACGAAGACGCTCGTGAAGGAAGGGTTCGTCGTCTTTCCCTACACCTCGGACGATCCGATCATCGCGCGCAAGCTCGAAGACGCGGGCGCCGCTGCCGTGATGCCGCTCGGAGCGCCGATCGGGTCGGGACTCGGCATTCAGAACGCGAACAACCTCTCGATCATCCTGGAGCGTGCGCGCGTGCCCGTCATCGTCGACGCGGGCGTCGGAACGGCGTCGGACGCGTGCGTCGCGATGGAGCTCGGCGCGGCGGGTGTGCTGATGAATACCGGCATCGCCGGGGCCCGGGATCCTGTGCGGATGGCGCGCGCGATGCGCGACGCGGTGCGCGCGGGACGCGACGCGTATCTGGCGGGGCGGATCCCGAGAAAGCGCTACGCCACCGCCTCCTCCCCGCTCGACGGCCGCGTCGGGTCGAGCTGAACGGTTCCCTCCGCCGCGGGTCGGCCCGCCCGGCGGATCAGGCCCGATCGAAGCGGCGGCGACGGGAGAAGGCTCCTAAAGGGCCGGTTCTGCGGCAGTTCCGGCCGGCCCGGCGCCGCCGGCCGGGCCTTCCGGCGCCTCTCTCCCGCGATCGCCCGCCTCGACCGCCGGGCCCCGTTGGCCGGTTGTCCAGAAAGCGCTTGCGCCCCCTTCCGACCGCGTGCTACTTTGCGCCAGCTTTACTGAACCCCGCACATCCTGACGGCCATCTTTATGACTCTCCTTCCCCCATCCGTACGTCTTCGCGGGGGAGCGTACGCGCGCTCGAAAGGAGGTCGGTCCTAGAGAACCACCTTCGGCGCTCGCGACGACGCGGGCGCGGGCACGACGCATCGAGTTCTCAACTGTTTCTTATAGAAGGGGCGCCAACGCCCCCAAGGGTAAATACCCGGGAGATCGGAAAACTTTCATGATGCAGCAATACACGGACAAGAATCTGAACTGTGTCGACTGCGGCCAGACCTTCCTCTTTTCCGCCGACGACCAGGAGTTCTACGCGCGCAAGGGATTCACGAACGAGCCCAAGCGCTGCAAGATCTGCCGCGACAAGCGCAAGACGTCCACCGGCGAGGGCCGCGAGAGGACGTTCTATGACGTAACCTGCGACGGCTGCCAGAAGCAGACCCAGGTTCCGTTCAACCCGACGAATGGCAAACCGGTGTACTGCCGGGAGTGCTACTCGGCCCGACGCGCGCAGCAGGCATACTGACCTTTCCCGCATCGCATTCGAGCCCCGGCGTTGCCGGGGCTTTTTTCTTGGAGCGCGAGCCGGCCGATCGTTCGAAGCCGTCGGCGTTTTTGCTATCGTCGCTCCGGAACAGCGCGCCAATGTCCCTTCCGGTCTCGACCGCGTCCGCCTCACCCGTTTCCCTGGCGGGCGTGATCGGAAACACTCCGCTCGTCGAGCTTTCCCGCTCTGCAAAGGGCGCCGCCCGCATCTTCGCCAAGCTCGAATGGTTCAACCCGGGCGGGAGCGTCAAGGACCGCATCGCGGTGGCGATGCTCGACGACGCGAAGCGGCGGGGTCTGATCGGTCCCGGCGGGACCATCATCGAGCCGACATCGGGAAACACCGGCGTGTCCTTCGCGATGCTCGCGGCAATCGAGCGCTATCGGTGCGTGATCGTGATGCCGGACGGAGCGGGACACGGGAAGGCGCGCCTCATGGAAGCCTTCGGCGCGAAAGTCGTCCGGACGCCGGCGGCAGACCGAATGAGCGGCGCGATCCAACGCGCGCGCGACCTCCTCGCGCAGACCCCGGGAGCCTGGCTCCCCAACCAGTTCGCCAATCCCGTCAATCCCCGCGCTCACTACGAAACGACTGCCCCCGAAATCTGGGAAGCGCTCGGCGGCCGGATCGACGCGTGGGTCACCGGCGTCGGAACGAGCGGAACTTTCGTCGGTGTCGCGCGGTTTCTCTCCGAGCGCAACGCGCGGCTCCTGAAGGTCGCCGCGGAGCCGCAGGGATCGATCCTCGGAGGGGGCCAGGCCGGACTGCACGCCGTGGAAGGGATCGGCCTCTCCTTCTACCCCGAAATCCTCGATCGCAGTTTGATCGACGAAGTCGTGACGATCGACGACGCGACGGCCTTCGAGACCTGCCGGGTGCTCGCGCGGGAGGAGGGCCTGCTCGCCGGCGGCTCCTCCGGCGTCTCCGCCGCCGCCGCCCTGCGAATCGCCCGGCGCCTCGGGCCCGGCAAGACCGTCGTGACCGTCTTTCCGGACGCCGCCGAGCGGTATCCGGAGCAGGGGATATTTGGGAAATAGTTGTCAGTTGTCAGTTCACAGTTTTCAGTTTTCGACAGGTCTCGATCATCGTTCCTGCGAAGCAGACACTTAAGGCGCGGGTTTGGAACTGATAACTGACAACTGATAACTGACAACTGCGGAGCACAAACATGGGCTTCTCGACGGATTGCATCCATGCCGGCAACTCGCCCGATCCCACGACGGGAGCGGTTTCGGTTCCGATCTACCAGACGTCCACGTACGTGCAGGAGGCGCTCGGGAAGAACAAGGGCTACGAGTACGCCCGGACCCAGAACCCGACCCGCCACGCCCTCGAGGAGAACCTCGCGGTCCTCGAGGGAGGAGCCGGCGCGCGCGCCTTCGCCTCGGGGATGGCGGCCGCGACGGCGATCTCCACCTTCGTGAAGGCCGGGGAGCACGTCGTCTGCTCGAACATGACGTACGGCGGCACGTACCGCTACTACACGCAGATCCAGGCGCGATACGGCGTCGAATTCTCCTTCGTGAACACGTCGGACGCCGAGGAAGTCCGGCGGGCGTTTCGGGGAAACACGCGGCTGCTCCACCTCGAGAGCCCCACGAATCCGACGATGCTCCTTTGCGACATCGCGAAGCTCTCGGGCATCGCGCACGAGCGGGGAGCCCTCGTCGTCGTCGACAATACCTTCGCCTCGCCGTACCTGCAGAAGCCGCTCGCCCTCGGAGCCGACATCGTCTATCACTCGACGACGAAGTTCTTGAACGGGCACTCCGACTCGATTGGCGGGATCGCGATCGCGAAGAGCCCGGAGCACGTCGAATGGCTCTCCTTCGTCCAGAACAGCTCGGGCGCGATCCTTTCGCCGTTCGACTCCTGGCTCGTCCTGCGCGGCATCAAGACGCTCGTCGTGCGGATGGAGCGCCACGAGCAGAACGGGCGCGCCGTCGCGCAGTTCCTTGCCGCCCATCCGAAAGTCCGGAAGACCAACTACCCCGGGCTGGCGACCCACCCCCATCACGAGCTGGCGAAGCGGCAGATGCGCGGATTCGGCGCGATGATCTCCTTCGATCTCGGCTCGTTCGCCAACGCCTCCGCCTTTCTCGCGCGCGTGCGGCTCTGTTCCCTTGCGGAAAGCCTCGGCGGCGTCGAGACCCTCATCTCCCATCCGGCGACGATGACGCACGCCTCGATCCCCGAGGCGGAACGCAACCGGCTCGGCGTCACGCCCGGCCTCGTCCGGATCTCCGTCGGAATCGAAGACCTGGAAGACCTGATCGCCGACCTGTCCCGATCGCTCGAGGCGGTCCCGGCCTGACGGCGGGGAGTCGCGACCGGCGTGCGGGCCCTCCGGTTTGTCTCGCTCCTCCTCTTCGCAAGCGCGGTCTGCCCGGAGGTTGCGCCGGCCACGCCGGGCCCGGCGGATGAGTTCGGCGCCGCGCGCTCCGCTTTTCTCGAGCGGATCAACGCCGGGCGCTCCGAGCGCGGGCTGCCCGCGATGCGTCTTCTCCCACAGCTCTCGACCGTCGCGCAGGAGCGCGCCGCGGCGGTCGTTCGGGACGGCGCCCATCCGGAGGTATCCGCGCCGCTCGACAGCGCGGCCGCCTCACGCCTCGGTTACGAGGCGCGGGTCCTTTCCGAGGTGCTCGTGCAGGCGGACGGCGACATCGAGGCCGTCCTCGCCGCGGCGGAAGAGGAAGGCGCGTTCGCCGGAGAGGTTTCGCGACTCGACGTCTCAGACCTGGGTGTCGGCGTGTCCCGCGTCGACGACGTTCCGCTCTATGTGTTCGTCTTCGCGCGGGCGTGGCCGGACTTCTTCGCCGACAAGATCCTCGAGCTCGCCGATCTCCCCCGCGTGCGCGCCGCGCTGCTCGCGCGCGTGAACCGGGAGCGCGCCGCCGCGGGACTCTCCCCCGTGCGCGCCGCGCCCCTGCTCGACGACGCCGCGCTCCGCCACGCGCGGGACATGCTCGCGCGTTCGTACTACGCGCACGACACGCTGGAGGGCGCGAGGGCCCTCGAGCGCGCCCGGGCGGCCGGTTACAAGCCGCGCTTCGTCGGGGAGAACATCGCGCGCGGCCAGTATTCGCCCGACGAGGTCATGGACGGGTGGATGTCGAGCGAGATCCACCGCGAGCACATCCTGGGCAATCTGTTTACGGAGGTGGGCTCGGCCGTCGCGATCGGCAAAAACGCGAACGGCTATCAGGTGCTCTGGGTGCAGTGTTTCGGCCGGCCGAAGGACCTCCTCCCGAAGGATCGGCCACGCCGGGAAGATCCGACGCGGAGGACGGGAAATTGAAGAGTTCTCAGTTCTCAGTTTTCAATCTGGACGTTCCGCTTCTCGCTGTCAAACCCGTCATCCCCAAACTGACGACTGACAACTGATAACTGACAACTGACGACTACTTCACAATCTCCAATCCCTCCGCCTTGCTCGACAGCGCGATCTCCTGCGGGAGGTGCCGCCCTTCCACCCAGACGATGGCCTGATCGTCGAGCGCCTGCTTCAAGCGGTCGACCGCGGGCTTCAACCGGGCGACGCTCGAGATGTCGGCAACGTCTCCCCACGGTCCCCGGACTCCCGTCCGGGACCCGTCGAGCGACCAGACGAAGAGCGGGACGCGAATGCGCTCGAGGTAAGCGCGCACGGTCGCGGGCGAGAGCCGGCTCGCGTCCTCCGGATTCTTGCCGAGCACGAGCACCACCGCGCGGCGCGTGGAGCTCTGAAGCGCCTGGAGCCCGGCGACTGCGGTCGCATCCGCGAAATGGCGCTCCGGGTCGACTCTCCCCGGCCGGGCGATCCGGGTGAGAAGCCAGTGGATCCCTGCATCCTTGCCCGCGAACTCGTGCGAGGTCTCGTAGAGCTCCGCGAGTCCGGACTCCGTCGGGGTCCTGCGCATGACCGGCCAGAGGAGACGGATCCGGTCATCGTCGCCCAGGCGCATCGCGGTCTTCGACGCCTCCGAGTCGTACTGGGGCAGGACTCCGCGCCGGACGGAGCTCGGCTCGTAGAAGGTCCTTCCGCCCCGTCCGAGCCGGGCGAGCGCCTCCATCTCGGAGACATCGCGGACGATCAGCAGCTGCGCGGGCCCGCGCTCGACCGCGACCGCACGGAGAGCCCCGCCGCGCCGGACGAACATCCCCTCGAGCGCTTCCGGCTCGGGAAGAGCGCGGCCGGGGGCCAGGGAGATCGGGATCGCGGTCAGCGCGGTTCCCGTCTCGATCGCCGTGCGGCCGCCCAGAACGGAATCCGCGCGGCAGCGAACCCCGTTCTCGAACTCCGCGGTCGCCGAGAGCAGATGCGTCGTCGCCGCGTCGTAGGCAGGCACGTCGAACGGCTCGCGTCCCTTCACGGCGAGAGGATGGCCATCGAAGCTGACGGCGAGGGAAGAGGGCGGCCCGGGCAGGAGACTCTCCCAGCCGAGCTGGGCGCCCGTCACGATCCCTTTCTCATCCCGTTGCAGGAGAATCTGCAGCTCGGCGGCGGGGCGAGGCAGGTTCAGCCACTGACGCACCCGGGCGATCTCGCGCCCTTGCCCGTCGAGAGCGCGGGCGACCAGCTCGTGAGGGGCGAGCTCCGGCCCGAGGTCGACAAAGGTTTTCCAGGGACTCGCCTTGATCCGGCCGGCGGGAGACCCGTCGAGCTCGATCTCGACCGACGCGACCGCGCCCCGCACGGCGACGGCAACCGGCTGGAGGCCGACGACCAGGCCGAGAAAGAGAGTGGCGAACGCGATCACCGGGAGATCCGGGAGAAGCCGCGGCGACGGCGCTCGACCAAGGCGGGGGACCGGTTACCGGGCGGCGAAGCGGCGGCGCAGCGGAGTGACCCCCGGCGTCCGGACAGGGCCGGCGATCTTCTTTCTCGGCTTCCTCTTCGGATGCTCCGTCGTGCGATTGATCCAGTCCGCGAATGCGGGCGACGCCTCGTCCACCCGGTACGCCATCACTTCCGGGAGCTCGTAGGTGTTGATCTTCTGAATCGTTTCGCGGACACCGTCGAACTCCCGAGCCCGTGTCTTGATCAGGAGGAGGTACTCCCCGTCGTCGCAAACGCGCCCCTTCCACCGGTAGATCGAATGCACGTTGGGAACGAGGTTCACGCAGGCGGCCTGCCGGTTGCGAATGAGGGCGTGCGCGATGTCTAAGGCCTGCTCCTCCGTCCCCACGGAAGTGATGATGACGATGAGGTCCTGACTGCGCATCGAACCGCCATTCCATTCCTCGGCGGGCCCGGTGTCAAGCCGCGCTTGGAATTTCGCCGCCCTCCGCGTGCTATGTTGTCCTTCGATCTTTGAGCGCAAACCAAGCGCGCACACCCTGGGGGCGAAACGGCTTCGACGGGGACGAGCACGCGAAAGGTTGCATGCCGAGGCCTCACCTACCTCGTTAAAAGGTGAAAAATGATAGCTGCCAATAACAGCAATCTCGCTCTCGCTGCGTAATTAACGCGCAGTGACGGTGTCCGGGAAGCGCACCCGCCGCGTCTCGTACGCCGACGCCAAATGCGGGTGTAGCCGGTCCGGATCTCCGGACGGATCGGCGAAACCAATTCGGGGATGTCCTGCCGCTGTTTTGCCTCTTCTTGAGGCGGTGGGACGAGAATTAAGAAGAGGCTGAGCATGGAGTAGCCTTTCCCGTGACGCTTCCGGACGCGGGTTCAACTCCCGCCGCCTCCACCATCCCAAAAAATTAGAACCGCGGCCCTCCGCCGTCCGCACGGGCACGACGTACGTCATGCCGTCCGCGGAACAACCGATTCGCCCCGATGGTCTCCGCCTGAAGGAAAGCTTCCGCCTCGAAATCGTTCATCTGACCCAGCAAGCCCCCGTTTCCCGCTTCTCCGGTGGCCTCCGCGCGCGCCGGGGGCGCGAGCGGAGACGGCCCACTGGCGCCGCGTTCCAGCTCGAAATGAAGCAAACGCATCATGAAGCCGGGTGAGGAGAGGAAGGATATTGACAGACGACAAAGGAGGTCCGAAATGAAACCGTTTCAACGGATCCTGATGGCGACGGACTTTTCCGAGGCGTCGCTGCCCGCCTGGAAGAGGGCGCTCGCGATGGCAAAGGAAAACTGGGCGGCGCTCTTCGTCGTCCATGCCTACGAACCGCCGAACGTGGTCCAGGCGGAAGCGGTGGCACCGGGCGTCTACGAGGAGTGGGACCAGAACGTGCGCGCGAGCGTCATCAAGAAGCTGGACTTGCTCGTCAACGAGGCCAAAAAGGCGGGCGTGAACACCACGCGAATCGTCGAGGCTGGAAACCCGGAGGAGTCGATCGTCAAGGCCGCGGAGGATTACGAGGCCGACCTCATCATCATGGGGACCCACGGACGCAAGGGCGTTTCGCGGATCTTTCTCGGCAGCGTCGCCTCCCGCGTGATCGCGACGGCCCCCTGTGCGGTGCTCACCGTGCGGCTTCCGGAAGCGGCGATCTTTCACAAGAAAGTTGCCGCCGGCAGCTTCTAGGGCCAGACGGGAGACGCTCGCGGAGTGGGTCGGGTGCGGCGTCGCTCTGCGCTTTCTAAGTGGTCAAGCGCCCGGTCGTCGCCGTTCGCCCGACCCGCCGCCGCCGCGCCGCCTGACCGCTTCCGAACGGCCCGGACGATAGAATTGCGCGCAGTGGCCGGCTCGTGAATTATTCTTCCGAAACTCTGGATCGGATCTCCCGCAGCGGCGAGGCCGTCTTCGCGATCGATTCCTCGGACCGTGTCGTCCTGTGGAACCGGAAGTGCGAGGAGCTTCTCGAGAAGCCGGCGAAGAGTGTGCTCGGAAAGCGGTGCGACGAGGTCATCGGAGGCCGGGACGCCCAGGGCAACATCTACTGCTATCGGAACTGTCCCGTGGCCTACCAGGCGCGGGAGAAGACCTCCGAACCCGTGGCGCGGTTTCCCCTGACGATCAAGACCGGAAAGGGGAAGACGCGGGAATTTGAGATGTCGATGTTCGCGATTCCCTCGTATCACCCGGCGCTCTCAATCGTCGTGCACGTCGTGCGCGAACCGACGACGAAGAAAAAGAAGCGGTCCGCGCTCGAGAGGGGGCTCGACAATGAGGCCTCGACCCGCGAGCCGCTCTGGCCTATGGCGACCACGGAGGGCGAGCCCATTACCCTGACCGCACGCGAGAAGGAGATCCTTCGTCACCTCGCGCAGGGCCAGTCCGCCGCACAGATCGGCAAGAGCCTCTTCATCTCGACGGTCACGGTCCGCAACCACATCCAGGCGATCCTGCGAAAGCTCGACGTCCACAGCAAGCTCGAGGCCGTGGTCTTCGCGTTCCACCACAGCCTCGTCTGAAGATCGGTCCGCGAGCCGCGTCGCGCGAGGACTCAACCGCCGGAATCCTTCCCACCTTCCAGTTCGGCGAGCAGCCGGTCGCACCTGGCAACTCGCTCTCGCGCGGTGTCTTGTTGAGCGATCCCGACGCCTTTTCCGATCAACATTTCGAGAAATGAGATCGCGTCGTTGCGATGGAACCGGTAGTGACCGTGGAGATCGGTGAGGACCTCTTGACGGCAGAGCTCGCAGCGCGGAGGAACCTCGTCTCGCACGGTTGGGAAAGACGTCGGCTGACGCCGTTTATCCGATCGAGACCTGCGACCCCGTGATCTCCAGACAGAACCGCCCGA
>DATNMZ010000365.1:0-2053 GCA_035602095.1 Thermoanaerobaculia bacterium | reverse complement strand
CGCTCCTCCGGCGAGCGATTCACGGGCTTGGGCTTCGACCGCCGCGTCGATACCGTCGCCGAGCCCTCCGGTCACCGTGCCGTCGTCCGAGACCAGGAGCCGCCGTCCGAGGGTGCCTTCGCTTCCGGCGACGACCGTCGCGACCGCGGTCGGCCGGCCCTCGCGGATCGCGTTGCGGACGGCATCGAAGGTCTCGCCGCGGAGGGGCTCGACGAATACCTCGATCGTGCCGCCGCAGGCGAGGCCCACGCTCCACGCGGTCTCGTCCGTCACGCCGAAGCGGAGCCGTTCGGGCTGGCCCGTCGAGAGCGAGCGCAACCCGCTCTCCACGACGGCGCTCTCGACGCAGCCGCCGCTGACGGAGCCGGCGATCTTCCCGCTGGCCGTCAACGCCATCGCCGATCCCGCCTGGCGCGGGGCGGAGCCCCACGTCTGAATGACCGTCGCGATCGCGACGCGCTCGCCCGATTGGCGCCAGCGCTCGACCTCGTCGAGGATGTCTCTCATCGGCCTCGGGGTTCTTATACCTTAGCCCGGATTATTCATGGTCACCCGGCCGAAACACGAACCAGTGACTGGGTTGGATGGCGCTGTGACACCGGAGAGCCAATGACGACGGAAAACCCTTGTCCTCGGAGCGGCGGCCGGAGTCGATCATGAATAATGGGGGCTAAACGGATGATCGCCGGGATCGTCCTCGCCGCCGGCGGCTCGACGCGGATGGGTCGCCCCAAGATGCTGCTGCCGGCTCATGGCGGCACGCTCTTGTCGGCGGCGGTCGCGCCGCTGCTCGAGGCCGGACTCGAGCGCGTCGTCGTGGTCCTCGGCGATCGGGCCGAGGAGGTTCGCCGCGGCGCGCGACTCCCCGCGGATCCGCGTCTGGTTCTCGTCGTTTGCGCGGAATGGGCTGCCGGCATGGCGTCGTCCCTGAAGCGGGGCCTCGAGGCCTGTGCCGGCGCCGACGCGGTCGTCGTCGCGCTCGGAGATCAGCCCGGAGTCACGGCGGAGCGCGTCCGGATGGTCACCGAGGCCTTCGGGCCGGGGCGTGACCTCATCGTCCCCGTCCATCGGGGGATTCCCGCGCACCCCGTTCTCTTCGGGCGGTCCCTGTTTCCCGAGCTCGAGACGCTGTCGGGGGACGTCGGCGCCCGCGAGGTCATCCGGCGGCACGAGCACGATGCGATCCGCATCGAGGTCGAGGCGCTGCGGGACATCGACACGGACGAGGATTACGGGAAGTTCCTGGCGGGTGAAGATTGAGGGAGGGAAACAGGATGACCCGCTGATCGGCAGCCTGATCGTCGCCCTGGCTTCGCCCCGAGCTCGTCAGTCGGAAATCGAATTCCCCGCGAGCTCGCGGTAGCGCCGCGGGGTAGTCCCCAGGAGCCGGACGAAGGCGCGCCTCATCACGTCGGCGCTGCCGAATCCGGCAGCCGAGGACACCTGCTTGAGGCCTTTGTCGGTGCGTTCGAGCTGGCGGCGCGCCGCCTCCACGCGCATCTGAAGCACGTACTGGGACGGCGTCGTGCCGACCTCTCGAGTGAACACTCGCTCGAAGTTCCGAACGCTCATCGCCATCCGATCCGCGAGGTCCTCCACTGACAGTCTCGTCTGGAGATGCTCGGCAATCCAGATCTGCAGCTCACGGATCGACGTCATCTCGGAAGCCTGCGAGGCGAGCGAGACGCTCACTTGCGGCTGTCCACCGGGCCGTCGCAGAAACAGCACCAGCTCGCGCGCGGCTTCGTGTGCGAGTCCGGCGCCGCAATCTTCCTCCACCCACGCTAGGGCCAGATCGATGCCCGCCGAAAACCCCGCCGACGTGTAGATGTTCCCGTCCTTGACCCAGAGCGGGTCATGCTCGACACGCACGCCGGGATATCGCGCCGCCAGCTCGCGGCCGAACTTCCAGTGCGAGGTCGCCCTGCGCCCATTCAGCAGCCCGGCCTCCGCGAGGAGAAAAGCTCCGACACAGACGGCACCGAGGCGCCGTACTTCGACGGCCATCTTCTTCAGCCAGGCAGAAAGCGCCGCGTCGCGCACCGATCGGCTG
>DATNMZ010000364.1:0-3579 GCA_035602095.1 Thermoanaerobaculia bacterium | reverse complement strand
TCACCGGAGGCGGGGCGGCCGCATCCCGCGGCGCCGGTGCGACTCGCGCGCAGGCCGCGCCGGCGAGAGCGAGAGCGAGCGCGAGGAGCCCCGCGGCGCGGCCCGAGGAGAGCGCCGTCTTTAACGCGGTCAGATCCGGCCCTGCACGACCGTCCGCCGGAAATCGTCGCCGCGCATCGTGATCATCAGACACATCTCGAAGAGACGGCTTCGGATCCGGCTGCCGACGCGGTCCTCGAGGCGGTCCCGCTCTCCGGAGGCGGCGTCCGGCTCGTCCTCGAAATTCGAGGTGACGATCGTGACTCTCTTCCGGTTGTAGCGCGTGTTCAAGAGGTTGTAGAGGACATCGAGCACCCAGGGGTGCGGCTTCGACGCGCCGAGCTCGTCCAAGACGAGGACCTCCACCTCGGCCATCGGCTGGAGAATCGATTCCTTGGAGAGATCGGCATCGGGCCGGAAGCTCGTCTGGATCTTCATCAGGAGGTCGGAGAAGTCCACGTACAGCCCGGCGACGCCCTTCTTGGCGACGAG
This sequence comes from Thermoanaerobaculia bacterium, assembly GCA_035602095.1. GTDB lineage: Bacteria > Acidobacteriota > Thermoanaerobaculia > UBA5066 > Gp7-AA6 > JALYUA01. The sequence continues at coordinate 3,048 of DATNMZ010000364.1, read as the reverse complement.
CGCCGAGAGGATCGCGCAGGCCAGGTGCGTCTTGCCGCGGCCGGAGGGGCCGAGCAGGAGAAGTCCGGCGTCCACGGCGGGCCACGTGTCCACGAATTCGCGGGCGACCGACTTCGCCTTCTTCAGGGACAGGTTCGTGTCGGAGAAGTTCTCGAACCTGCAATCGCGGTAGCGCTCGGGGATTCCCGCCGCCTCGACGCGCTCCGACCGGAGCAAACCGTCGCGACAGGAGCAGGATCGGGCCAGCTTCCGCCCGTCGACGTTCTCGAGGATCCATCCCAGGCCGCCGCAGGCGGCGCAGGGAACCGGGTGGGAGGCCATCGAGCCCATTCTAACGGTCAATTCTCGGGAAGCCCGCTCTCGACGAAGATGCGCCGGCGGCGCGGGCCCTCGAGATATCTCTTCAGGTCCCGCAGACTCGAATCCCAGCCGGACCCCACTTCGCCCCTGTACCGGTCGTACTCGGGCCCCGCATCGGGGACGTGGAACTCCACGGTCACGACGCAGCCGGACTCGCGCTGCGCAAAAGTCAGGACCATTCCGAGCCCTTCGAGCGGCTCGCCGGCGCTCGGTTCGTAGGAGATGTCGCGGACGACCAGGCGGCGTCCGATCTCCACCTCCGCGATCTTTCCGAGAACGGTTGCCTCGGTGCGGCCCCGCTGGTCCGTGAAGCCGATCGCCCAGTTTCCGCCGGGGCGCAGACCCACGAGAGCGCCCTCGCACCACCAGGAGAGAAGATCGGAAACACGGGTGAAAGCGTCGAACGCTTCCGCTGCGCTCGCCTCGACCGCGACCGACCGAACCACGGCTTCGCCCACGAAGCCATCTTACCGACCGGGAGGTGGGCGGCAAGCGGGATTTGGAAATCGAAGCGCCGTCGGCGCGGGGGGCCGGCGATCCGACGATTCCGTGGCGCCGCCTCGTTATACTCGGCGCCCCATGCCATCGAGCCCGAGTCTGGAAGAGCTGCGCGCGGGGATCGCTCGCGCGCTCCAGGACGCGGTCCGGAATCTGTACGGCGTGTCTCTCGACCGAATCGTGCTCGAACGTCCTCCGAAAGCATCGCTCGGCGATCTCGCGTCACCGGTCGCGTTCGACCTGGCGAAGGCGCTCAAGAAATCGCCGCGCGCGATCGCGGAGGAGATCGCCGGCGCCGCCCCGCTGCCGCGCGGCGTGTCCGCGATGCGAGTGGAAGGGGGCGGATACGTCAACGCCTTCTTCGAGAGGGGGGCGCTCGCCGCGACGCTCGCCGAAGTCGCGCCCGCCGCGTCTCCGCGGGCGGGGAAGACGATCGTCGAGCACACGAACATCAACCCCAACAAGGCCGCCCACATCGGCCACCTCCGCAACGCGGTCCTGGGCGACGTCCTCGTGCGGACGCTCCGGTTCCTGGGTGGAGACGTCGAGGTGCAGAACTATCTCGACGACACGGGCGTGCAGGTCGCGGACGTCGTCGCCGGGCTCCTGCACCTCGCGGGCGTGAAGACGGAGGGGCAGGCGCGCGCGGTGATCGCGGAAGCGCGCCTGCCGGGCGGGGCGGCCAACCCGAAAGGGTTCGCGTACGTCTGCTGGGATCTCTACGCCGAGGTCGGCCGCACGTACGAGGCGCGGCCCGACACGAAGGCCTGGAGATCCGAGGCGCTCCACGCGATCGAGGCGGGCGGCAACGAGACAGCGGCCATCGCGGCCGCGGTCGCCGAAGCGGTTTCGTCGGCGCACCTCGCCACGATGGGCCGCATCGGCGTCGCGTACGACCTGCTTCCGCGCGAAAGCGACATCCTGAAGAAGAACTTCTGGGCGCGCGCCTTCGAGATGCTGAAGGGCTCCGGCGCCGTGATCCTGGAGACGGAGGGAAAGCACGCCGGATGCTGGGTCCTGCGCCTGGGCGAGGCGGAGGGGTTCGCCGGGCTCGAGGAGCCGGACAAGATCCTCGTGCGGTCCAACGGGACCATCACCTACACGGCGAAGGACATCGCCTACCAGCTCTGGAAGTTCGGGCTCCTCGGGATCGACTTCGACTACGTCCGATTCCCCGCCGCCTGGGACTCGGGGACCGTGCGGGCCAGCGAGGTCCCCGCGGCAGTCCGCGAGCACCCGGTCTGGCGGACGGCCCACGAGGGCGGCGAAGCGGGCGCCCCCGCGTTCGGACGCGGGGAGCGCGTCGTCAACGTGATCGACGTGCGCCAGTCCTACCCTCAGAAGGTCGTGCGCGAAGGGCTCCGCGTCCTCGGCTTCACGTCGGAGGCGGACCGGAGCGCCCACTTCTCCTACGAGATCGTCGCCCTCTCCCCCCGCGCGGCCCGGGAGCTCGCCGAGCGTTTTGGAGAGGAGTACCGCCTGTCCGCGGACGACGAGAAGAAACCCTACGTCGAGATGTCCGGCCGGAAGGGTCTCGGCGTCAAGGCGGACGACTTAGTCGAGCTCCTCCTCGAACGGTCGCGGGGAGAAGTCAACCGGCGCCGGGCCGAGGGAGGAGAGGCGCTCGAGGCGGAGTCGGACGCGCGCGCGATCGCCGTCGGAGCTCTCCGCTATTTTCTTCTGAAGTTCGGGCGGAACAAGGTCATCGCCTTCGACTTCGATGAGGCGCTCAACTTCGAGGGGGATACCGGGCCCTACCTGCAGTACGCGCTCGTGCGAGCCGGCAACATCTTCCGCAAGCTCTCGGAGAAGGGCATCTCCGCGGGAGCGCCGGAGGGGGACTGGGAGGACGACCTGTGGTCGCTCCTTCTCGAGGCGGCGTCGCTGCCGGAGGTCGCGGAGCGCGCCGCCGAATCGCTCGAGCTCTCGACCCTGGCGCGCCATGCGTTCAATCTCGCGCAGGCCTTCAATCAGTTCTACCACCGGCATCCGATCCTTCAGGAGCCCGACGCGGCGGTGCGCAACCGCCGGATCGCGGTCGCTCGAGTCTTCCGCCGGGAGATGGCGCGCGCGCTCGACCTTCTGGGGATTCCCGAGCCGGGGAGGATGTGATGGGGTAGTTGACTCACGTATCTTTCCTCCATGGAGAAGATCAACCTCGCCGAGAAGTTGTCCCGGATTCACGACCAC
>DATNMZ010000363.1:0-2738 GCA_035602095.1 Thermoanaerobaculia bacterium | reverse complement strand
CGGCCGGCGGCCGTCCCGCGCCCGTGCGAAGGCGAATGCTATGATTCCGGAGCGGTAACGGTAGCCTTTCCTAAAAATTACGGTGTCTTTCGCAGTCCGCTGTCGCGCGCTCTGCATCCGTCATCGTTACGGGTTGGGCGTTGCCGTGCTCATTTTCGCAACGGCTCCGCTCGGGATCGCGTCGCGCCCTCTGTGGGTGGGGGATGAAACGCGCGAGGCGGCGATTGCACAGGAAATGGCCCGAACGGGGCACTATCTCGAGACGCGCCTCGCGGGAAGAAAGATCGCCGAGAAGCCGCCATTCTTCTACGCCTCGGTAGCGTCTTCGATTCTCCTCGGCCACGGGGTCACGCCGCTTTCGGCGCGCTTCCCATCCATACTCCTTTCGGCGCTCACGCTGCTTGCGGCGGCGGGGGTCGCCGGACTTCTCTTTTCGGCTCGAGCGAGCCTTTTCAGCGTCCTGATTCTCTCGACGACCTACCTTTTCGCCGTCAACGCGCATGATTGCGTCATCGACGTCTCTCTCACCGCGTTCGTCACCCTCGCCCTCCTCGGCTTCGTCGCGGCATCGCGCCGCGAGAGGGCGCCCCGGTGGGATATCGGGTTCGGCCTCGCCGCAGCAGGAGCGCTTCTGTCCAAAGGTCTGGTCGGCCTCGTGCTCTCCGGGCTCCTGACGCTTCCGTTCTGGATCTTTTCGACGCCCCGCCGCCGTCTGCGCGACTGCGTGTCGTGGGGAGCGTGGGCGGCTCCGCTCTCCGCTCTGGCCGTCTGGGTTGGCGTCGAATACGCCGCCGCGGGCCCCTCGGGCCTGTGGGAAGCCTTCTGGAACCAGCAGATCGGACGATTCCTCGGGTTCCCTGCGCAGGAGTACTCGCACCACAGCGCCTCCTTCTTCTTCTATCTCCTGGCGCTGCCGGGGATGCTCTTCCCCTGGATCGTCGCGCTCCCCGCGGCGGCACGGGATGGCATTCGATCGCGGGGGAGGCGTCACGGGCTGTCTTGCTCCCTTCCGTTGGTGGCCGCGGTGGCGGTGACGCTCCTCTTCCTCTCGCTCGCCGGCACCAAGCGGACGGTCTATTTCCTGCCCGTGGTTCCGGTCGTCGCGGTCCTGCTCGGCTCGTTTCTCGACACGAAGATTGCCCAGGAAACGCTTCGCGCCGGCCGGGTGCTCTGGACCCAGTTCGGGATCGTCGCCGCATCGGCGATCGCCGTGCCCCTCGTACCGGCGCTCGCGGACGGCCTGGTCACGAGCGAGGAGGCCGCCGTGGTTGGCGCCGTCGTGATTCCCTGCGCCGTGCTCGCCCTGCTGGCGCGGCGCTCTCCGCGCCGCCTCATTGCGGGGACGCTGGCGCTCGCGGCGGCTTCGCTCGTACTCCTCGACCAGTTCTCGGTGACGCGCCTCGACCGCGACTCGGGGACCCGCGCCTTCTTCGCGAGCGTTACGAGCCGGGTTGCGCCCGCGGACCGGATCTACGCCTGGGACTTGAACGAGGGGGTGCTCGGCCGCGCGTGCCTCGATCTGCCCCGGCCTCCCATCCCGGAACCGGACGCCCGCCGCCTCGCGCACCACCTGGAGCCGCCGGGGACCTATGTGCTCGCGGAGACATCGGTCCTGCGCCGCTCCCCGGTGCTCCGATCGGCGCTCGAGGTCGTTGAGCGGGGATTCGCGGGCGGGCGCGCCGTCGGTCTGTACCGGTTGCGTCCGGCGGCTTCTCCCTCCGCGGTGCTGGTTTTCCAGACTCCAACGCGTCGAAGCGGCGAGGCGCTGCGGCCACCGCGAATCTCGCGTCGCGCCCGGCGCTTCACCGCCGCCCCCGCGCGTCTGGCCTTCTCCCTCCGGCAGCCGATCGAGCTCCCTCCGCCGGCGCGGGTCGTCTCGATTCATGCCGACGAGGCCGCGGCGATTTCCGACGCGTCGCTGGAAGATCTCGACGACGACGACGAGGACGGGGGCATCCGGAGTCGCTGACGTCCCTCGCGGCGTCCTCCCGTCACCGACCGGAGCGGGTCGAGAGGAGCCTCTTGGCCTTCCACGGGGCGACGATCTGCTTCTGTCGCGCGAGAGCGAGCGCGCGGATCCTGCCGAACTCGGGAGTGTCGCGGATGCCGGCGAAGAGCGGGTCGCGGTCCATGGTGGCGCAGGCGAGGTAGTTCTCTTCGACCGAGCGCCGCAGCAGACGGAGGGCCGCCTCCCGCCGTCCGCAAAAGGCCAAGGTGGCAGCGGCCGCATACTTCCTCTCGGAGTCCCGCAGCGGGAGAAAAAAAGCCTCCACGTCGCGCGAAAGAGCTTCGATCTCTCCCTCCGGCTGATGTCGGAGAAAAGCTTCGAGCACCCGAGAGGAGTAGAAAAACCGCCGATCTGACTTCTGAATCTCTTGCAGGGTTTCGTCGCGTTTGCCCTGCCGCAAGAGGACATCTATCTTCCAGAAAAGAAAGTATTGAGAGCCGGCGTCGACACTGGCGTACTCGATCGCACGGTCATATTGCCCCAGCAGGATGAATGTGTACGCGCAGGAGCGGAAGACGACATTCCGACGATCCAGCGTTCGAGCCGTTTCGCACTCCCGGGCCGAGTCCTCGAGCAGGCCCGCGTACCGCTCAACGTAGCCCATCGAGAAATGAGCCCGCGCGGAACCGGGCTGCCGCGCCAGCAGATCGGAGGCCTTTTCGAGCGCTCCGCCGAGATCGCCCCCCTCGACCTGAAAAACGACGAGGTTCGCGGCCGCGTCGGAAAGGCC
>DATNMZ010000362.1:0-4993 GCA_035602095.1 Thermoanaerobaculia bacterium | reverse complement strand
TCTTGACGGCCCTCCTCGCGGCCGCGATCCGAAGGTCCCGGGCGCGCGTGGAATCCGCCGGCCCCGCCGGGCAAACGCCGCGGCGCGCCCTCCTCCAGGCGTTCGTCGCGGGAGTCGTCGCGTTTCTTCTGGCGGGTCCGCAGCTCCTCCCGCTGCTCGAAGCGATCCCGCACTCCGCCGAGTACCGCGCCCGGCGCGCGCAGATCGACGCGGGCGCGGCACGGCAGTCCGTGCCGGCGCGGGAGGCCGCGCGGCGGCTCGTTCCGGCCGCACTCCCGTTCGCCCACGGCATCTATGGAAAGAGCCCCGTCCAGGCGGAGCGCGAGGATGGCTCGGGAATGCCGCTCGCGTACGCCGGCGCCGTCCTGTTTCCGCTCGCGGCGCTCGGCCTGGCGAGCCGCCGCCCGGCGCGCGCGCTCTTCGCCGCGTGTCTCGCCGCGGGGCTGCTGCTCGGGGCGAGCGCGCCCGGCCTTCTCGATCTGCTGGTTCGGATGCCCGGGTTCGCGCTGGCGCTGAACTACCGGCTCGTCTTTCTCGCGGGCTTCGGTCTCGCCGGTCTGGCCGCGCTCGGAGGAGAAGAAGCGTTCGAGCGGGGCCGCGCCGGGCGGCTCGCTCGCACCGCTTTCGCGACGGGCGTTCTCCTCCTTCTCGCGCGCGCCGCCGCGAGCGGACTCCTCCGCGAGCGAGCGCTTCCGGACCCGTTCGTCGCGCGCGAATTCCTCTTCGAGCTCGTGCCGGTGATTCTCCTGGCCGCCGGCGCGCTCTGGTGGCGGGGAGGAGGACCCCGGCTCGCCGCCGCCGCCCTGGCGCTCTTGGTCGTCCAGCGCGGCCTCGAGATGGGCGGGACGTATCCCTCTCTCCCCGGGAGCGTGCTGACGCCCTCCGTCCCCGCGCTCGAAGCGCTGCGCGGTTCTTCCGCGCGAGTCGGGGCCGCCGGCGCGGACCTCCGGCCCAACGGCGCCGCGCTCTTTCGCCTCGAGGACGTGCGCGGCTACGAGTCCATCGTGCTCGACCGGTTCGCGGACACGTTTCCGCTCTGGTGCGAGGCGCAGCCCGCTTCTTTCAATCGGATCTCCGACCTGACGCGGCCGTTTCTCACCTTCCTCGGAATGCGATTCGCCGTGGGCGCTCCGGACGCCCCGGTTCCTCCGGGATGGACGCTCTACTCGCGCTCCGACGCCGTCGCGGTCTTCGAGAACCCGCGCGCGCTGCCGCGCGCCTTCGTGCCCGCCCGAATCGTCGAGGAGGCGAACGGCCAGCGCACGCTCGCGGCGATGGCGCAGGCTTCCGATTTCTCCGAGGTGGCGTGGATCGCGGGAGCCGCGGGTGCGCCGCAAGAGCGAAACCCGCCCGCGCGCCTCACCGTCCGGGAAGTCGGCCCGGACCTCCTCCTCGAATCCGAGGCGGCCGCTCCGTTTTTCGCGGCAACCTCCCTGCCGGACTGGCCCGGTTGGAGGGCGGAGACGTCGAACGGCCCTCTGCGGCTCGCGACGGTGAACCACGCCTTCGTCGGCGTGCGAATGCCCGCCGGATCGCAGCGCGTGCGTCTCTCGTACCGGCCGCCCGCGTTTCTTCCGGGCCTCGGGGCGTTCGCGTTTGGCGTCGTGGCCGCCTCGCTGCTCGCGATTGCTGCGCGCCGCGGCGCCGCGCGTTCCGGCGGATAGACGTTCGCCGTCTCGTCCCTAAGAACGCTAGGAGGGCTTCTCCGGGTCGGAGACTTTTTCCAGCAGCTCCTGACCGATGCGGCGCGAGACGAAGATCTGCTTGAGGTAGTTGAGCGACGTGATCGCGAGCGGAACCCCCGCCGCGGAAAAGGGCGCTCCCATGGCGGCGAAGGCGAGATGCCTCGCCTTTTCGCCGCGCGTGAAGTCCGGGTTCTTCCAGTCGAGCACGCTGCCGTAGTAGCGGAAGACCATCCGATAGACGTCGGTCAAGAGAACACGGAAGCCCATCTCGCTTCCCCAGACGAAACACTCGCCCGTCCGGACGCGCGCCAGAAATTCCCGCGGCGTCTCGCCCTCCGCCACCGTGTAGACCCTTGCGAGCGGAGCCAGGGTGTGGGCGTCGGAGCCCGCGACGAGCGAAACGGCGCCGCGCTTCTCCCGGACGACCGCCATCAGGTCCTCGATGAGACGGTTGTGCTGGGACGCCATCGCGCCGTTTTTCACCTCGAACACGTCGAACATCCGGAGCATCTCCTCGAAGTACTGCCGGGGGGAGTTGCGCATCCGGTAGTTCTGGAACATGTGGTTGACGGAGGCAAGGATTCCTTCCTGGCGGAGGTAGGCGTGAAGGTCGTAGATGTTCTCGCGCAGGCGCTGGATCTCCCGGTGCTGGCGCTCGTCGATGTCGAAGACGTTGACGTGGATCCGCTGGCGCGTGGAGGGAAACCAGGTCTCCACCTCTTCGGAGATGAAGAAATCGGTCAGGTCGGGGTTTTCGTTCAAGAGATACAGGCAACCGTCGATCGAGTCGTGGTCCGTCAGCGTGACGAAGTCCATGCCGCGCTCCTTCGCGAGGCGATAGACCTCTTCGGGCCGGTTGTAGGAGTCCCGCGTGTTGGCGATCCGGAAGTACTTGAACGTCGAATAGACGGAATGGCAGTGGAGGTCGGCTTTCTTGAACCGAAGGTCGGAGAACCAGGCGGGGATCTCGGTGTCGTCCGGTCTGCGCGATCCCATGCCCTGTAGGGTTGCAAATCGCAGGCCGGGCGTCAAATTGGGGAGTTGTCAGTTGTCAGTTGACAGTTGTCAGTTTTTGGTCTCCCGGTCCCTCGCCTCTGAAGATTGCTGAGCCTTTCGAAAGGGTTCCCCGAACTGAAAACTGAGAACTGACAACTGAAAACTCCCCGTGTGCTACGTTTTCCGGGTGCGCCGCGTCCTCTTTCGGATCCTCTACGCCCTGCTCCTCGTGGCGATCTTTCTGGGAGGGGCCTGGCTGGCGTTCCAGAGATCGATCGTCGGCCGTTCGATTCCGGTTCCGGAGCTCGTCGGCAAGTCGCTCTCGGAGGCCATTCGGATCGCGCACGACGCCGGCCTGAAGGTGGACGAGCAGGTGACCCGGGCTCGAAACGACGAGCGGATCGCGAAGAACCTCGTGCTGTTCCAGGCGCCGGAGGGAGGCTCGCTCGCGAAGCCATCGCAGGTGATTCGTGTGGTCCTCTCGCTCGGTCCGCGCGAGCTCCGCATTCCCGATCTCGCGGGCCTCCCGCCGCGCGCGGCGGCGCTCCGGCTCGCGCAGGAGTCGCTCCAGCTCGGGGCGGTCTCCTGGTACCGGGATTCGGCGGCGCGTGTGGGAATCGTCGCGCAGGATCCGGACGCCGAGGCCGCGGCCGGGAAGAACGCACCGGTCGCCGTCTTGACGAACCGGGGCCTTCCCGAAACGCGATACGTCATGCCCGACCTCGTCGGAAAGGACGCGGAGCACATTCGCGGGCGTCTGGAAGCGTACGGCTTCCGCGTGGGCAGCGCCCGGTACGAGTCGTACGAGGGCGTCCCGCCGAACACGATCCTGAAGCAGTTCCCACCCGCCGGCTCTCCGCTCTCCTCGCGGGAGGTGGTTTCCGTGACGGTCTCGCGCGCGTCCGACGCGGCCCTGGCCGCGACTCCCCGATGACCGTGCGGATCGCGCCGTCGCTGCTGGCGGCGGATTTTGCGCGCCTCGCCGATGCGCTCGCCATGGCGGAGGCGGGCGGGGCCGACCTCGTGCACGTGGACGTCATGGACGGACGGTTCGTGACGAACCTGACCTTCGGCCCTCCCGTGGTCGCCGCCTTGAAGCGCGCGACCCGGCTGCCCCTGGACGTGCACCTGATGATCGAGGAGCCCGAGCTCACGCTCGACCGTTACCTGGACGCGGGCGCGGACTGGATCTCCGTCCATGTCGAGGCGACCCGGCACCTTGCGAAGTGTCTGGAGCTCATCCGGCGCGGCGGCGCGAAGGCCGGAGCGGTCTTGAACCCCGCGACGCCGCTCGACGCCCTCGACGAGTCGTGGCCGGACCTCGACTACGCGGTCGTCATGTCGGTCAATCCCGGGCGCGGAGGGCAGGCCTTCCTCCGGCCGTCGGTCGACAAGGTCCGCCGGCTGCGCCAGAACGCGTTGCAGGCCGGATCCCGGGCCCCGATCGAAGTGGATGGAGGCGTGGACGCGGGCAACGCGGGAGACCTCGTGGCGGCGGGCGCGGAAATTCTGGTTGCCGGACCCTCGGTTTACGGTCAGGCGGACCCGCGAGCCGCCATCGGGACGCTTCGGGCCGCGGCCCGGGGAGGAGTGAGAGTTTGAGGAGAGGACGCATCCGAGCTCGGCTGCTCCCGGGGTTCCCGCTCGCCGCGGGCCTGGCGATCGCGCTTCTGCCCCTTGCGTGCACTTCTGCCGTCAAGAAGCCGGACAAGCTCACGCAGGAGCTGCTCTCGACCCCGAAGGAAACCCTTTTCGAGAAGGGCAAGGCGCTGATCGCCCGGAAAAAGTTTGACACCGGCCGCAGGTATCTGACCTTCGTGTTCGAGACTTATCCAAACGACCCGCTGGGACGTCAGGCGCTCTTGATGGTGGCGGACTCGTATTTCCGGCAGGGAGGCACGACGGGGTACACGGAGGCGCGCTTCCGGTATCGCGACTATCTCAACCGATATCCGGGAGCGCCGCAGCGTGATTACGCGCGGTACCAGTTCGCCGTGTGCTACGACCGCGAGCACGAGAAGCCGGACCGGGATCAGACCTCGACCCGCGAAGCCATCGAGCAGTATCGGGTGTTGCTGCGCGAGTATCCGAATTCGGGCCACACGGCCCTGGCAAACGCGCGGATCCGTGCCCTGGAGGACCTGCTCGCCGAGCACGAGTTCGCCGTCGGCTACTTCTACATGCGGAAAGGCGCGCCGGGCGCGGCTCTTTCGCGCTTCACGCTGCTCGAGGAGCGCTTTCCCGAGTACGGGGCGCGGGACAAGCTCTTCTTCTATTCCGGAGCGGTCTTGCAGCGGCTCGGCCGAAATGAG
>DATNMZ010000361.1:0-2158 GCA_035602095.1 Thermoanaerobaculia bacterium | reverse complement strand
CGCACCTTGTGACGGAGCTGGAGGAGGGTCTCCAGCATGCAATGGTCCTGGTGAGCGTGAGTGATCAGCGCGTAATCGATCTGGTCGGGCAGGTCCGCGAAGCTGAATCGCTCGAGTCCGCGCCCGTGCTCGTAGCCGATCACGGGGTCCGTCAGGATCGTCGCGCCGCGCGTCTCGAGCAGCACGCAGGCGTGGCCGAAGTAGCGCACGCGCACACCCGCTCCGTCCGGCGGCGTTGTCGGCCGCGGCGGCTGGTCCGTGAACAGCCTCTCGAATCGCCCGTCGACGGCGCCGGAAATCTCGAGCGCCTCCTTCGCGAACCCGAGCGCCTGCGGTTCATCCCGCATCCGGAAGACGCGGTCGAGACCTTCGGCGCGAAACGGCAGAGCCAGGCGGACACGATCGCCCCGCTCCAGCCGCGGCGTGCTGAAGACGAACGGGCGGTCGTCTTGATCGACGACGGAGAGGTCGATGCTCTGGGCGGCCTCGTCGTAACAGGAGCTGCGGTAGAGCAGGGACTCCAGAAAGCGGATCGCCGGCTGGTTGTTCACGTCGTAGACCAGCTCCACGAAGCCCTTCAAAGGCTCCGGCACCGAGGGGTAGAGCGGTGCAAGAGACGCGCCGTCCGCCCGGGTCGTCAGGGTTCGGGTCAGATCGCGCACGGCGTCGGCGAACTCCAGCAGGGGCGCGCTCCGGCGCCGCGTCTCCTCGATCAGCCGGGCGACGCGGGGGACGTCGCTCTCATCGAAGCTCAGGAAGGGACCACCCGCCATCTCCGGGTTCTTCAGCGCCGCGATGTGGACCTGCGGGTTGGCGACGAACGACTCCATCAGGCGCAGATGGAGATTGCCGACGTACATCGGCGCGGTCATGGGAGAAACGAGGTAGGGCCATGCGTACCACTGGTTGTAGAGAGGCTCGGCCAGCGCGTTCTGGCGCAGATAGACGGCGCCCCTTAAACGAGGCATGACGCCGCCTCCGAGGGAGCCGCTCCGGCCGGGCAATTATCAGGCAGCGCGCGGTTCTTCTGTTCAGGAAATAGCCATTCGACGCGGCGATCGGAAGAGAGACGGACGCGGCTCAGGGCAGACCTTCGTCCGGGAGGTACCCGCCACCGCGTTTCGATTTTCATAGATTTAACTCAGAGAATCGAAGCCGATCCGGTCATCCCTACGAGAACGGAGTGCGCCGAAGGAAGGTGGACTTTCGCCCGGGAGGTACCCAAACTTGCGCTTTTTTTGTTCATGACGGTGGACGAAAGATACTAGCAGAACCCCACATGCCGGGAAAGAGGACGGCGTGCGAAGGGAGTCGACCAGCCTCGATGGCTGCCGGCCGCGGCGCCGGGCCGGATCGACCTGATTCTACAGTGGTTTGCCGGATGTTCGAGGGCTCCTGCCGCGGCGCGACGGGTCGGCGCGTTCGTACCGCAGCCGGATGACGCCGCTCGGGAACCTGTCCGTGCCCACCAGTCCAATTCGGCGCTCGGCGAAGGCCGACGGTGGAAAAAGGGGCACGCCGGCCCCCAGGAGCGTGGGAACGAAAGAGACGGTCCAGATGTCGATCAGGTCGAGCTCCTGAAAAGCCTTCGTCAGCCTTCCCCCGCCCATCAGCCAGATGTCGCCGGGATGGCGGGCGCGGAGCTGGCCAACCAGCTCCGCCAGGTCCCCGGTGAACGGGATGATCGCCGGTACCGGCGGCCGGAAGGGTCGGTGCGTCACGACGTACGAGGGCATCTCGCCGAAGTTCCTGTACCCGTATTTCGCCGCATGGTCGTAGGTCACGCGGCCCAGGACCGCCGAGCCGATGGTCTGGATGAAGGGCCCAAAGTCCGCCCGGGCGTCGGCGTAGGGGGTCAGCCAGTCCACCCCGCCATCGGGAGCGGCGATGTAGCCGTCGAGGCTCAGGGCGAGGTAGAGATGGACTCGACCCGACGGGGGCCGGCCGGGCGAAACCCTGCTTTTCGCGGCGCGAACGCTCGGCCTCTTCGATCGGCCGCGTCCGGGCGGCCGCTTCCTGGCCTTCATGAGGGACGGCGGGCGTCCATGGTATCTCCCGATCGGTCGGCCGGGCTGGGGACTCCCCTTTCCCCGACTGGATATCAATTTCTGGCCGACGAGACAAGAAGGTCGGAGTGCCTCCCGGCCGGCTTCTCGAG
>DATNMZ010000360.1:0-6526 GCA_035602095.1 Thermoanaerobaculia bacterium | reverse complement strand
TGTTCTTCTGCGTCGGCTCGACCCGCACCGCGGCCGCGCACCCGCAGCCGGCGCAAACGACGGCGGCGCTCCCCGGCGGCGTGATCGAGACGATCCCGCCCGAGAAGCTCGTGCCCGGCATGAAGGGGTACGGCGTTTCGGATCTCGGCGACGGAAAAGGCATTCAGCGCTTCGAGGTCGAGATCCTGGGCATCTTGAAGCGCTATGCGCCGCGGCAGGATCTGGTCTTAGCGCGCGTCTCCGGCGCCGGGCTCGAGAGAACCGGGATCATCGCGGGGATGAGCGGCAGTCCGATCTATGTCGGAGGCAAGCTCGTGGGAGCGCTCGCGTACGGATGGCCCTTCGCGAAGGACGCCACCTGCGGAATCACGCCGATTCAGAGCATGCTCGACATCCGCCACGCGCCTCCCGGACCTCCCGTTCCGATCGGGGGCGCCTCGGGCAATCGATCGGCGTCCGCCGGTGCGGGGTCCCTCTCCACGCGCGACTTCGTCCAGGCGTTTTCGGAGGGCCATTTCCGGGAGCGCATGGACGACCTCTTGAAGCCCCTGCGAGCGGTCTCGTCCGCCGGGATGGCGGCGCTTCCGCTTCCGGTTTCCCTGGCGGGAGTCGCCGGGGGGAAGCTCTTCGAACGCGTCGCGGAGACCGCGGGATGGGTTTCCGCGCCCTCGGGCTCGTCGGCGGCGCCGAGCACGGCCGCGCCGGGCGCTGCGCCGGCGCGCCTCTACCCCGGCTCCGCGGTCGCCGCGCAGCTTCTGTCGGGGGACATGGACCTCGCCGCGACGGGAACCGTCACCTGGGTCGAGGGCAACTCGCTCCTCGCCTTCGGGCATCCCTTCCTCTCCATGGGCCCCGTGTCGATGCCCATGACGCAGGCGGAAGTGCTCACCGTGCTCCCGTCTCTTTTCCGCTCCTTCAAGTTCGCCGCTTCGGGCCCCGTTCTCGGGTCGATCACGCAGGACCGCTCGACCGGGATCCTCGGAACGTTCGGGAGCCGGGCGCCGATGGTCCCGATCACTCTGCGCATTTCGTCGGACGCGGTCCCCACGCAGACCTACCACTTCGAGGCCGTGCACAACCCCATGCTGACCCCGATCCTGACGGCCATCGCCATCGACAACGTGGTGACGACTCTCGAGAAGCGCACGGGCGAGCGCACGCTCGTCTGGAAGTCCTCCATCCGGACGCCGGAGAGGACCGTCCGATGGAACTCCGTCTTCTCCGGGCTCTCCGCGCGGGAGGAGGCGGTCAGCTCCCTCGCCGTCCTGACGAACTACCTCATGGCGAATGAATTTCGGGACCTGACGATCCTGGGCGTCGACGTCGAGATTTCCCACTCCGACCGGCTGCAGAGCGCGCGGCTGCTCCACGTCGAAGCGCAGAAGGATCGCGTGCGGCCGGGGGAGGAAGTCCCCGTGTGGGTCGACCTGATCGACTTCCGGGGCAGTACCCGCCGCGTCGTCATGACGCTGAAAATCCCGATGGATACCCCCCCGGGAACGTTGAACGTCTTCGTCGGAGACGGCTCCGCGGCCACGGTCTACGACCTCGCCGCCGTCCCCCCGGACCCTCAGTCGCTCGAGCAGGTGCTCGACTTCCTCGCGCGCGTCCGGCCGCCGAACAGTCTGAATCTCCTCTCCTACCGGCCCGCGCCCGGCGCGATCGTCGTCGGCGAGCCGCTGCCGTCGCTGCCTCCGAGCGTCTCCGCGATCCTGCGAGACCGCGGGCCCGGAGAGGCCTCGACGCCCGAGCTCTCCTACGTGAGGCTCCAGTCCGAAACCCTCGAGCAGCCGGTCCCGGTCACCGGGTCCGTTCGCCTGCACATCGACGTCGTTCCAAAAATCTGGTGAGGCCGTGATGAGGACGCAGCGTCGAGCCGGAACGATCGCGGTGTGCGCGCTCGCCGCGGGCGCTGCCGTGACGTCCGCGGCGACGACGAAGATCTGGGTCTCGGACTCGGCGTCGGACTTTTCCTCCGGCGAGGCCCGGGGCATCGCGGTCGGAATCGACGGCTCGCTCGTTCTCTCCCGATCCACACGGCGCGTGGACGGCATCAGCGAGGCGTCGCTCTTTGCAATCGCCGCCGGGAAGGACGGGACCGAGTACGTCGCCACGGGCGACTCGGGGAGGATCCTCCGCATTTCGGCGGCGGGAAAAGTCGATACGCTCGCGACGCTGCCGGAAAGAGAAGTGACGGCGCTGGCGCTCGGCCCGGACGGCGTCGTGTACGCCGGCGGCTCGCCCGGCGGCAACGTCTATCGGATCGAGGGAGGGACCGCTACCCTCTACTACGCGACGAAAGCCCGGTACGTCTGGGCGCTCGCGTTCTCGGGCGGCCACCTCTACGTCGGAACGGGTTTGCCGGGGGAGATTCACCGGGTCTCTTCGGCCGGTCGGGGCGAGCGAATTCACGCGACGCCGGACGCGCACGTCCGCGCGCTTCACGCGGACGGCAAGGGACGCATCTGGGCCGGCACCTCCGGGTCGGGTCTGGTCCTTCGAATCGACCCGTCGGGCGCTGTCTCGACGGTGCACGACTCCGCGAAGACGGAGGTCACGGCGATCGCCTCGAGCGGAGACGGGCGCGTCTGGGTGGCCGTGGGCTCCGCAGACACCCCAGGCGGCGCATCGGAGCCCATCTCCGTCCCCTCGGCAATGCCCGCAGCAACGGCGGGCAAGGCGGCGGGCGCCGCGGAGGATGCAAAAGAGAAGGGCGAAGTCACGGTCTCCGTCTCCGCCCCGCGTCTCGCGCCGCCCCGCTCCGGCTCGAGCAAGGGCGGGTACTCCTCGGAAGTGGTCCTGTTCGAGGAAGGAGAGCCGGCTCGGGCGGTGTGGACGAGCGCCGAGGAGCTCGTGTTCGCCCTGGCTGCGGACTCCGATCGGTCTTCCGTGCTCGCCTCGACGGGGCCCCGCGGCAAGCTCTACCGCATCACCGCCGGGCGCTCCTCTCTCGAGCGCACGTTCGACGAGAAGCAGGTCACCGCAGTGACCGGCGACGCCGTCGGAACGAATTCCGCGACCGGCGTGTACCGCCTCGTCGGGGGCGCACGCCAGGGGGAATGGGTCTCCGCCGTGAAGGACACGGGCCGGACGAGCCGGTTCGGTGCGTTCCGCTGGGACGGGGAGTCGCCGCCGGGCACGCGAGTCGAGTTCGCATTCCGCTCCGGCGAGTCTTCCGCCCCGGATTCGACGTGGGCCGCCTGGACCCCGTTCGCCGAAGAGCGGCGCGGCGACGTGATTCCCGCGCCGGCCGCCCGTTACCTTCAGATCAAGGTTCGCATGACGACCGACGGGGCTGGAGCCAGGGTTCCGATCGTGCGGCGGCTCGAGGCGGCGTACCGCAACCGCAACGCAGCCCCCGCCGTGGAGTCGCTCGTCGCCCTCGCTCCGAACGAGGTCTTCGCGCGCTCCGCCTCCGGCGGTTCGAACATCTTCGAGACGACGGCGCCGGACGAGAAGGGGATCTTCACGAGCCTCGAGGAGGCGAAGACCGATGGCGCTCCCCGGCGGCTCCTTCGAAAGGGCTACCGTACGCTCACCTGGCGCGCGACCGATCCGGACTCGGACCCGCTGATCTGCGAAATCGATTTTCGCCCGGTCGGATCCTCCCGCTGGATGTCGCTCCGCAAGGGTCTCAAGGAGAACTTTTACTCCTTCGACACGACGTCTCTTCCCGATGGGGATTACGTCTTCCGGCTGACCGCCTCCGACGCGGAAGCAAATCCCGAGGAGAAGAAGACAGCCACGCGGGAGTCCGGTACGGTGCGCATCGATAACACCCCGCCGGTGATTCGCAAGATCGGAGGGGGGAGCGGTACCTTCGAGTTCGAAGCGGCCGACGCGGCCTCCCCGATCCTCGAGGCGGAATACAGCATCGACGCGAAGGAGTGGGTCCGGATCGAGCCGAAGAACGGGCTGTCCGATTCCCTGACCGAGGTCTACGCGATTCCGCTCGACCAAAAGGCGCATGGCGGATTCCTGCTGATCCGGGTCACCGACGCCGCCCACAACGTCGCCGCCGCGAGCTTCCCGCTGCCCTAAGAAGACGGAAAACGGAAGACGGAAGACGAGGGGTCTCCGGAAACCGCCCGCCGGCTTGCGCCTTCCCTCTCCCCTCTGCCCTCTACCGTCTCCCGTCTTCCCTCTCCCGTCATAATGGGGACGCAGTGAAGACGCGCATCGCGGCCGTGGTGGGCCTCCTCTGCCTTGCCGTCGCCTGCCGGGAGAGGAGCGCGCCGACCTCGCGTGCGGCCTCGCGGCCCGCGCGAACTTCGACCCCCGCCGCCGCGCCGCCCGGGTACCTCGACGAGTCGGGCCTCGCACCCGCTTCGGAGGGCGGCACGCTGCACCGTCGCCTCGTCGGCGATCCCACGACACTCAACTGCGTCCTGCAGTCGGGAGTTCCCGAACAGCAGGTCCTCCAGTACGTCTCGCGCAACCTGCTCGACCTCGATTCGCGGATGCGTCTGGTTCCGGGGCTCGCCGAGAGTTTTGCGGTCTCCGCCGACGGCCGCGCGTATACCTTCGAAATCCGGCCGGATGCAGTCTGGGAGGACGGTTCTCCGGTGACCGCCGCCGACGCGGTCTTCACGATCCAACGGATCGTCGATCCGAAGATCCCTTCGCCCGTCTTCAAGTCCGTCTTCGACCGGCTCGAGTCCGTGGAGGCGGTGGGGGAGAGGACGTTTACGGCCCGATTCCGGGAACCCTACGCTTACCACCCCATGGCGTTCGTGCTCCCGCTCCTGCCGGCGAAGCGCTTCCGGGGAAGAGCCTTCCTTCAGGCGCCGGACAATCGGGCTCCGTTCGCCAACGGGCCGTACCGATTCGTCTCCTGGCGGCCGCAGCGCGAAATTCTGCTCGAGCGCAATCCGCGCGCCTGGGGCGGGAGAGGCCATTTCGACCGGATCGTTTTCCGGATCCTTCCCGAGGACCCCGTCGCCTATCGCGCGCTGGTCGGAGGAGACCTCGACGAGACGCGGCTCGACACCTCGCTGAAGGACCGAGCGGCGGCCGATCCGGCGTTTGCGGGCTGCTGCCGGATGGTCGAGTACTACGACCTCGGCTGGAATTACATCGCCTTGAACAACCGTTCCCCGCTCTTCTCCAACCCGCTCGTCCGGAAAGCGATGACCATGCTTCTCGACCGGGGCTCGATCGTGCGCGGCATCTTCAAGGGCTCGGCGCGTACGATCTCCGGCCCCTGGGCTCCGGAGTCTCCGGCGTACGACGCGTCCGTCGAGCCTCTTCCGTTCGACCCGGTCGGGGCGGCCGCTCTGCTCGACGCCGCGGGATGGCGGGACAGCAACGGCGACGGAACGCGCGACCGGCAGGGACGCGAGTTCACCTTCGACCTCCTCTATTCCTCGGGCGCCACGACCGGGCGCCAGATCGACGAGGCGTTTGCCGCCGAGCTCGCGCGGACCGGTATCCGCGCCCGGCTCCGTCCCCTCGAATGGGCGGCGTTTACCGAGCGCGTCGACGCGGGAGACTTCGAGGCCGCCTCGCTCGCCTGGTCGGCGTCGGACCCGAACCCCGATCCCTATCCATACTGGCACTCGTCGCAATGGCCGCCGCACGGGTTGAACAGCGGCTTCTATTCGAACCCGGAGGCGGACCGGATCATGGAGGCCGGCCGCCGCGAGCCCGACGAGGCGCGCCGCCTCGCCCTGTACCATCGCCTGCACCGAATCCTCCGCGATGACGCCCCCGTTGTGTTCGTGGCGACGGCGTCGGAGAAGTTCGGGTTCGCCCGGCGAGTGCGCGGGCTCGTCACCTCGCCGCTCGGTCTCTTCGGAATCTGGCCCGGTCCCCTCGGCTGGTGGGCGGCGGACGCCGGCGCCCCGGCGGCTTCCGGGAGCTCTCGATGACTCGTTACGTCCTGCGCCGTCTCCTCCTGGCGGTCCCCACTCTGGTCGGGATCATCGTGCTCGTGTTCCTGCTGCTTCATCTCGCGCCGGGAAGCCCCGTTTCCGCTCTCGGCGCCGAATCCGGCCGCCGGGTCTCGCAGCGCGCCGCCGAGGAGATGCGCCGGGTCTACGGGCTCGACCGCCCGCTCCCCGAGCGGTTCGCGAAATGGATCGGCCGCGTCGCGCGGCTCGATTTCGGTGAGTCCTTCGTGGATCGCCGGCCCGTGCTCGAGCGGATCGGAGAGGCGCTGCCCTACACCCTCCTGTTGAACGGGATCGCGCTTCTCTTGACTCTCGGCATCGCGGTGCCGCTCGGCGTCTCGGCCGGAGGCCGGCCGGAGGGACCTCTCGACCGGACCTCCGGAGCGCTCCTGTTCGCCCTCTATTCCCTTCCGGCGTTCTGGGCGGCGTTGCTCCTTCAGACGCTCTTCTCCGTAAAGCTCGGCTGGCTTCCTCTCTACGGAGTGGCTTCCGATGCGCCGGGCGGGGGCGGAAGAGTTCTCGACCGCGCGGCCCACCTGGTCCTGCCCGTCGTCTGTCTGACGTACGGCTCGCTCGCCTTCTTCGCCCGACTGATCCGCGCGAGCGTCGCCGAAACGCGCGTCGCGGACTACGTG
>DATNMZ010000359.1:0-2776 GCA_035602095.1 Thermoanaerobaculia bacterium | reverse complement strand
TCCGCTCGCCCTCGTTTCCGGAGGAGGAGCTCGAGAAGGAGAAGAAGCGGCTCGTGGGCGCGATCCGTCAGCAGCAGGATCAGACGTCGGCCCGAGCCCAGGACGCCGCGGCGCGGCGGATCTACCCGCCGGGTCATCCCTTCCACCGGCGGACCGGAGAGGAGCGCATCGCCCGCGTCGAGTCCCTGACCCGCGCGGATCTCGAGGCGTTCTACGCGGCGCGGTACGGCGCGGGGACGCTGCGCCTCGTCGTCGTCGGGGACGTGGACGCGGACCGGCTGCTGGGCGGCCTCGAGAAACGTCTCTCCGACTGGACGCGGGGCCCCGAACCGGCCATTCCGCCCGTGCCCGTTCCGCCGCCCGTACCGGTGAAGGAGACGATCGAGATGCCGGACAAGGCGAACGCGGACGTCATCCTCGCGGAGCCCGCGGCGTTGACGCGCACGGACCCGAGCTACCTTGCCTGCGCGCTCGCCAACTCCGCTCTCGGCCAGTCGTCTCTCACGTCGCGGCTGGGGGTTCGGGTTCGCGACACCGAGGGTCTCACCTACGGGATCCATTCGAGCTTCCACGCGACGCACGTTCCGGGGCCGTTCGTGGTCTCCGTCACGGTCAAGCCGGCGAGCCGGGACGCGGCGGTGGCCTCGACGCTCGACGAGATCTCCCGATTCGTCGAGAAAGGCATGACGGAGAAGGAGCTCGCCGACGAAAAGAGCTCGCGGATCGGCAAGTTCATGGTGGACATGGCCTCCAACTCCGGAATCGCCCAGGCGATCGATACGGCCCTCTATTACGGGCTCGGGCTGTCGTATCTGGACGACTTCGGCCATCGCGTCAACGCGGTGAAGAAGGAGGAAGCCGACGCCGCGTTCGCGCGCATGGTGCGTCCCGACGCGTTTACGATCGTCTCCGCCGGCACCTTCTCGCGCAGTTAGTAGGGCATTTCCCGAGTCGGCGCGCCCGCCGCCCCGGCATCCTGAAGCGCATTCGGGGCGTGTAGCCGCGATCGGGTGATCTGCGATCGGGTGATCGGGTGATCAATCGGGTGATCGGGTGAAGGAAGATCGAGTGCTGGATGCGAAATGCGAGGCTGTTCGGCTGGCGGCAGAAAAGCCTGAACGTCTGGCCCGACAGCGACCGAAACTGATAACTGACAACTGACAACTGCCCCCGATGTGACAGAATCCCCCGGTTACAGGAGGTCCCCATTCCCCGCAGACCGCAGTACCGCAAGCCCATCCGACGCCGGCCCGGCGAGGCGGCGCCGACACACCGTGTCTGGCTCTCCCCCGAGGCGCCGGTCGCGGAGGGTCCCTCCGGCGACGGCCGCACCTACTACCGGGCGCGCCTCGATTCCGAGCCGTCGCCCGAATGGATGCGCGCCTATCGCGCCGGCATGCTCGGGCTTCTGCCCGAGGACCGGGACGCCGTGCTCCGGATGGAGTTCCAGGCAGACAGCGTCCGGTTTTCGGCGGCGGAGAACGAAGTCGGGAAGATGCGGAAGGTGCTCGAAAGGCGCCTCGATGCGGTCAACTCGATCCTGTCCGGCGGCCGGGGCGGCGGCGCGCCGCAGGGGTAGTCGTCAGTTAACTGGTCCCTCTCTCCTTACGCCTTCTTCCGCTCCGTCTCCGTCTGTCCGGTCGCCGGCTCCACCACGCTCGGCAATTCCGGAGTCGCCGGCGCCTCCCACTCGAGCTTTCGATAATCGAAGGACGCCTCGTCTCGGGCGTTGAATTTGACGATCTCGAAATAGGGCGAGAGGTCGAAATCCCGGGGAACGCAGAGCGTGGGATGCCGCGCGCGGAGCAGGCCGCTGTAGGCGCGGCGGGTCGGCCGGCCCAGGATCTGCTGCCGCATGCGCTCCGAAATCGTTTTCGGATGGCGGCGCACCTGCTGGGGAAGGATCGGATAACGGACCTTTCCGAAGGCTTCGGCGATGAGCGTCGAGCAGATCGTCTCGGTCGCAACCCCGCTGCCGAAGTGGAGGGCGTCCTCCTGAAGCCGGGCCGGGAGGAGATGGAACGGGAGGAGATAGCGCATCAGATCGAGAAAGTTCCGCCGGTCGTACCGATGACCGACGCGGGTGAGGACATGCTCGATGACGATGCTCAGGTCTTCCGGCAACAGCCGCATCGGGTGGCAGATGCGGATGTTGAAATTGATGTATTTCATGAGCGGGGAGACGATGACTCCGTCTTCGACGAGCGCCTCCACGATGAGGTACCGAGCCTCGCGGCCGAAGCGGCGCTGGAGCCGCGTTCGCGTCTCGGCATCCTTGTGAAGGAGCGCGTCCCCGATGAAGAGCGCGCTGTGCGACCAGGACGACTGAGTCAGATATTTGACCGCCTGGGAGACGCGCTGGTCGCCGTCGACGAGGAGCACGTCTCCCGGAACGATCGTCGCTTTGAGCTTCCGGGGATCGTTGTAGACGAACCGACGGTAATTGAGGCGCTGGCGCGTGATCTGCTGAGTGAACCAGTCGGCCAGGAATCGACGCGGGGAACGCATGTGCCTATTGTGCCGGTATTAGCTGTCAGCTGTCAGCTATCAGCCATCCGCCCAGGCAGGCTGCCGGTTTTCGTTGCGAGGCCCCCACCAGATCGCCCGATCCAACTTCTCCCGATTAATCACCCGATCACCCGATCGCAGATCACCCGATTCGTCTTATACGCGCCGACGATCCGGCTAGACGGGGGGCTGTCTCTTCAACAAGTAGGCGGATTCGGCAAGCCGCGCGCCGGAGGCGTCCGCGACGGCGAACCGCGCGGGCGTGAAC
>DATNMZ010000358.1:0-3258 GCA_035602095.1 Thermoanaerobaculia bacterium | reverse complement strand
GCGTCTTTCTGGGCCTCGTTCAAGAGCTCCCGGTGGCGCTTGTAGCCTTGCGCCCGATCGGGGCCGGAGCTCAAGACAGCGAGGTTCACGAGGCAGGAAGCGTCGGCAATCTTCGCATCGACGAAACGCGGATCGATTGCCATCGCGCCTTCGAACTCCTCGATCGCCTTTCTCAGGTCGGCGGCGAGCTCCGCCTTGTCCGCGTCGTCGTTGAATCCGTTCAGTGCCCGCCGCCACATCGCGAAGCCCCGCCAGTATCGAGCGCGCGAGGCCAGCGGGCCCGAGGTGTACGGGGCCATCTCCTCGAAGAGCTTCGTCAGCGCCGGCCGGTCTGCGGCGTAGTCGGCCGCGCGGATCCTGGCGGCGAGGCTCGCGACGGCCGCATGCGGGTCGGCCGCTTTCTGCGAGGCCGGAGCGGCCGATCGATGGCCCGTGCTCGCGCAGGACGCCGTCACCGCCAGCGCGAGCAAGAGACACGGGGAAGAGAATCGAGGGTGATCTCGCATTTTCCTTCTGCCTCCTCGCGACCGGCCCCTGTAGATTCTCCCGGGTTTCGAGACGGCCGTGCTCCCCGCTTTACCGCTTCGGCACCTTGAAGCGCGCGATCGTCCACCGCGTGACGTCCTCCTCCGGCTCGTCCCCGACGGCGGCGGTCAGCGGCAGCGCGAGATTGGTCACGTACATCTGCTCGCCCACGATCACCATGCTCGCGGGGAACAGAAGGCCTCGCGGCGTTCCGTCCTGCCGGATGCCGTCGAACCCGCCCACGCGCGCGACGACTCTCCCCTTGTCATTGAGCGCCACCAGCTCGTCCCCTTGGTTTGCCGCGACCCACAGGCGGCCGCCGGCATCGAAGAGCAAGCCGTCCGCTCCATGCACGCTTTCAGCGAATACGGAAACCGCCCTGGTCGCGATGTCCATCTTGAGGACGCGGTTGTCCCCCGTGTTGCCGATGAACAGCGCGGTTTCCGCCGCATTGAGCGCCAGGCCGTTGGCGCCGAACGGAGGGAATCCCGCAGTCGCCAGCAGAGGATCGTGCGAGACGAGCGTCACGGCGCAGGGCGTGGCGCAGGTCTTGGCGGAAGCGATTCGAAAGATCGCGCCCTGGAAGGAGTCGGAGACGTAGAGGTTGCCCGAATGGTCGAATGCCATCCCGTTGGGCGCTGGAAACCCGGTCGACCCAAAGAGGATCGTGTCCGAGCTGCCATCCGGATTGCCGACGACGCGGGAGGCGGGCGGGCCGATGGACGGTATCGTGGCGACGTCTTCCACGGGAGTCGTGCCGTCGAACGCCGCCGCGATGCGCTGGACCTTCGACGCCCCGAAATTGAGGATGAAGACCTTGTTGTGAGCGGCGTCGAACTCCAGGCCGAGGAGGGGCGTGTTGCCGAAATCGCGCTGCGCGGCCACCTGGCCGTTTTTCGAAAACCGCAGCAGCTTGTTCGAGTTGGGCCCGAAGTCAAACGTTCCCGCGTAGATCTCGCCGGTGGCCGGATTCGCGGTGATCCCCTCGGGAAAGCGCACGCCATCCGGCAGGACGGCAAACCGCTCGACGCCCGCACCTTCCGATTCACCGCGCTCGTCGGCCCGGCTGACACCCGAACCCGCAGCGATCATGCCCGCGACCAGAACTGCGACCAGGAGCTTCCTCATGATTTTCTTCTCCGTTCCTGAGATTCCGCGAGTGAAAACTGACGCCCCCTCGATGGGGCCATTGGCATCCTAGGCCACCTGGACCTGCTTGCGGGTCGTCGGGGCGATTCGCTCGTCCGGGGTCAGAATCCCGCGAAAGTTCAACGGGTCGGCCGCCGATACGAGCACGGGGGCCGGGGAGGAATCGGCGCCGCGCCGGCGAAGCTCGCGCAGCAGCACCACGGCGTCCGGCATCGCGTACTGCTCGCCGTCGAACCCGGCGACGAAGCGGCCGCCCCGGATCTCGCCCCGGGCCTCGAGCGTGCGCAGCGCGCGCGCTAAGTCGCGCCACGGGATCGGCTGCTTCTCTCGGGCCAGCGTCTTTCGAAATACGACGCCCGTCCGCGCGAGGAGCCGGCGCGCCACAAACTCCGCCTGGGCCGCCGAGAAGGAAAGGTCGCGCGCGGCGGTCTCGCGCCGGAGGAGGCTCCAGCGGCCCGCGGAGAGCCCGACGGCTTTCCGACGCCACGCGGGAACGATCAACCCTCTCAGTCCGCTGAACGAATCGCACGTGACGCTCCCGAGCGCGGTCAGCTGGGCGAGACCCTCTTCCGCGAGCGACGGTGAAAGGCGCGTCTCTCGCGCGAGCTCTTGCAGGAACAGGGCGCCTCGGCGTTCGAGCGCGTCGCACACCGCCGCCGCTTCTTCCGAGGGGCTGGCCGATATCGGGGCGGCGGTGAGGGCCGCCCACAGCTCCACTTCGGCGCGCTTCACGAGGCAAACCGGAGTCCGCCGGATCGGACCGGGACCCGCACCCCAGAGCCGCCCCCACACGATCTCCCCGGAGAGCGTGAGCTGGTCGAGCCAATCCCGTTTGTAGCCGCGCACCCGCGCCGGCAGGACGTTCGCTTCCCAGGCGGCCGCGGGTACCTCATATCCGGCGAGCTGCGCGACCACCTGCTCGACGCCTCGCGGGCCTTCCAGGCGATATCCGGGATCCGCGTGTTGCCAGCAGGCGAGGAAGCGAAGGAAGTGTGAGGCCGTGACGGGCTCGATCTCGCGGCGCAGCCGATCGACGGTGGCCCGGTGAATCCGCGCGAGCAGGCGGCGGTCGCACCAGGCCTCCCGGCCGCCGATGCGGGTGCGGAGAACCAGACCGCCGGCTTCGAGCTCGCGCAGCAGAGGTTCCTCTTCCGGTTTCGCGAAAACCGGCCCGAGAGCTTCGAGCCGGCCCTGGAGCATCGCCTTGGGCTCCCGGGTCGCCTCCGCCGCGAAAAAGCGGTCTCCTTCGCGCACGACGCGGCCGCAAGCCTCGAGCTCGTCGAGCCACGGCTGCCAGGGCGCCGCTTCGTCCGCGTTCACGTAGCCCATCCAGAGGAGCGCCTCGTGGACCTCCTCCGCGTTTTCGGGCGTTGGCCACGCCTCCTCGCAGACACGCGCAATCGCATCCGGATCGAGCGCTCCCAGCTCGTCGGCGCTGCGCGCGTCGAGAACGCGGCGCGAGAGCACCGCCTGCGTCCGGCGCTCTTCGAGCGGGGCGTCGTCCAGGAACGTGTAGGGCTGCGAAGCGAGAATGCCGCGGGCAAACGCCGACGGCTCGACCGTGTCGACGGTCCGCTTTTCGAT